>DATLGQ010000101.1:0-6045 GCA_035540435.1 Fimbriimonadaceae bacterium | reverse complement strand
GGGTGGAGGGATTCGTCAGCATGAAGGCGGCGACTCTCCGTCCGTTTTCGCCTTCAAGTGCCCGCTCGAGCGCAGCCAAGTCGGTGTTGCCCTCGGCGTCGGTGGGGATCGACCGGACCTGGTAGCCACAGCGCGCCGCCGAGGCCGGGTTCGTTCCGTGCGCCGAGTCGGGGACCAACACCACGTCGCGATGCCCCTCGCCCTTCGAGGAAAGGTAGGCCTTGATCAGCATCAGGCAGGTCATTTCGCCGTGAGCTCCCGCAACGGGCTGAAGGGTGATAGCGTCGAAGCCCGTGATCTCCTGAAGCATCAGCTGCACACCCGCCAGGATCTCCAGCGCTCCGGGCACGGTCTCTTCCGGCTGCATAGGATGGATGTGGGTGAAGCCACTCAAGCCTGCCGTGCGCTCGTTGATCTTCGGGTTGTATTTCATCGTGCACGAGCCGAGGGGATAGAAGCCGGTCTCGATGCCGTAGTTGATGTGGCTGAGGTTGGTGAAGTGCCGGAGCAGATCGAGCTCCCCAACCTCCGGCAGATGAAGCTCCTGGCGCAGCTCACCCAGTACCGCGTGAAGATCGACCCCGGGAGCGTCCGACTCGGGAACGTTGCACCCTATTCGTCCAGCGCGCGACTTTTCGAAGATCAGGCTTGGCGACGGGACGGTTTTGGTCTTGCTCATGGGTGGCTCCCCAGATTCTACCGCTGAGCTTGGCGCTCGCCGCGAACGGACGGAGGTCGTACCCGCGTCTGGTTGGACGTAGGGCCGTGATGGAAGAGGAATGGACCGAGCTTTTGGACGAGTTGGCTGAGCGCTACCCGCACGTCGACGTGCACGAGGCGATCAGGCGCGTTACGCACGAGTGTCTGGAGATGATGGATGCGCCGGACCTTATCGAGGGCCTCCCGGGCTATCCGCCGGGGCTCGTTCACAGCATCCTTTTCATGCTGCGCCAGTCGGTCCTCGCCTCCTCCCGCCGCCTCCAGCGTGACACGCCAACCATGGTGGTCCACCTCAGGGCCGACTATTGGCCGATGCCTCTTGGCTGCGCCCGCAGCCGGCAGGCCGCGGAGCTCTGGCTAAACTAAGCCAGCGCCGCACGCAGCCTTTGGGCGTAATCGTCGATCTGCGCCTTTGTCCGCAGCTCCGTGACCGCGACGAGCAGGCAGTTCTCCATGCCGGCGTAGTAGGGGCCAAGCGGAAGTCCCGCCAGAATCCCCTGATCCAATAGCTCGCGCTGAACGATGGCGGCATCCCTTGGCAGCTCCAGCACGAACTCACCGAAAACGCGGCGGTCGCCAAAGCGAACCCTCCCGCCGGCTTCCGCTAGACGGCGCATCGCGTACTGGGTTCCCCGCACCGTGCTCTCGGCCACCGATCGGATGCCGTTCTTGCCGAGGGCGCTCATGTAGACCGTGGCGGCGAGCGCCATCAGCGCCTCGTTCGTGCAAATGTTCGAGGTGGCCTTCTCCCGCCGGATGTCCTGCTCGCGGGTCCGAAGCGTCATGACGAAGCCGGGATTGCCGTCGTGGTCAGTTGTGCGGCCCACGATGCGGCCCGGGATCCGTCGGACCAGGTCCTTGTTGCAAGCGAACAGGCCCAGCATGGGGCCGCCGAAGCCCATGGCGATCCCAAGTGGCTGCCCTTCTCCCACCACGATGTCTGCGCCCAGTTGCCCCGGAGGCGGTAGGAGGCCCATCGCGATCGGATCGGCTACAACGATCAGCATCGCGCCAACCGCGTCCGCGGCCCGTCTGGCCGCTCTCAAGTCTTCGATCACGCCGAAGAAGTTCGGGTACTGCACGATCAGGCAGGCCGTCTCCGAGTCGAGCTTGTCCGCGCTTGTAAGACCCTCGCGATGGGGAGCAACGGCCACTTCAAGGTCCATCGACCAGCAGTAGGTCTCCAGCACCTGCCGGTAGTGGGGATGGACGGCCTCGCTCACCACCACCCGCTTGCGTCCGTTCACGCCATAGGCCAGGATTGCAGCCTCCGCCATGGAGGTCGCGCCGTCGTACATCGACGCGTTCGCCAGATCCATCCCATAGAGCTCCGCGACCATCGACTGGAACTCGTAGATCGTCTGCAGATAGCCTTGGCTCAGCTCCGGCTGATAGGGTGTATAAGCAGTGAGAAACTCGCCGCGTGAGATAACGGCTCCAACCGTCGCCGGGATGTATCGGTCATAGATCCCGGCTCCCAGGAAACAGACCGCGTCGCTCAGAAGATTGGTGTTTTTGCCCGCGATGCCGAAGAGATGAGCAAGGAGACGGTGTTCGTCGAGTGCCGGCGGTAGGTTCAGCTGCTCGCGCAGTCTGAGGCTCTCGGGAATCTCGCGAAACAAATCGTCGATGCTGTCGACCCCGATGGTCTGCAGCATCTCGCGCCGATCTTCTTCGGTATGGGGGATGTAAGGCATTGCGGATGTGCGGGTGCGTCGTGCGTTCCTTTGTCGCTACTGCCCGATCGTCGCCTTGTAGGTGTCGGCGTCCATCAGAGTGTCCAGCTGAGAAGGGTCGGAGACTTCGATCTTGATGAGCCAGCCGTCCCCGTAAGGCTCCGAGTTGATCAACTCGCTGCGGGCTGCCAGGGAAGGGTTAACTTCGACCACCTGACCGGCCACCGGCGCATAGACGTCGCTCACCGTCTTCACCGACTCCACCGAGCCGAAGGATTCATCCACCTGGAGGGCGCGGCCAGGAGCCGGTAGCTCCACAAAAACCACGTCGCCAAGCTCCGACTGGGCGAAATCCGTGATGCCGACTGTCGCCACGTTCCCGTCGAGTCGAACCCACTCATGGCTCTTGGTGTATTTCACGTCGCGGGGGATGTTCACATGCGCCTCCTGAGGGCGCATTGTACCAGCGCCCAGAGGCCCTGCCGGCCCTGGAAAGCGACGTAAACTGCGCTTGGCGATGACGGCCGGCAAACCAGCGTTAGGCCAAGAGAGGTCGAAGGCAGCGGCAGTTTCGCTGCTATTCAATCTGGGCTCTCTGGTCATCAAGATCGTGGCCGCCGTCCTCACCGGCTCCGTCGCGATTCTCTCGGAAGCGGCCCACTCCGCGACCGACGTGGTGGCATCCGGCCTCGCTTTCTTCAGCGTTCGGGCAGCCGCTGTGCCGCCTGACGAGGAACATCCCTACGGGCATGGCAAGATGGAGAGCCTGGCCGGATTCGGCGAGTCGCTGCTGCCGTTCGTGGCCGTGGCGTACGTTGGCTACGAGTCGATCTTACGCCTGGTACATGGAGTCCGCGTGGAGAGCCTGGATGTGGGCATCGTCGTCATGGCGCTGAGCAGCGTGGGCAGCCTCCTGACCGCCCGATATGTCAAGAGGGTCGCTCGAAGCTCAGAGTCACTCGCCCTGCTCTCCAACGGCCAGCACCTGATGGTCGACTTCTGGACCAGCGTCGGCGTCCTAGGCGGGTTGCTCATCGCCCACTTGACGGGCTACCACCAGGCGGATGCGGTGCTGGCCCTGGCCCTGTGTGTCTGGCTCGGCGTTGGCGCGCTACGGCTCAGCCGGCAGGCCTTCGATCAACTCGTGGACAGAAGGTTGGAGTCCTCGGAAATCGACCAGATCGAGCGCATCCTGAAAGAGGAGCCCCGGATCGTCAGCTATCACCGCCTCCGAACCCGGCGCTCCGGCAGGGACCGCTACATCGACTTGCACATCGTGGTGCCCCGCGACTGGAGCTTGGTTGAAGCCCATCGGGTGGCAGACGACTTGGAGAAGCGACTCCAGGCACACATCGCCCATTCGCACGTGGTCATTCACGTGGATCCGTTCGACCCTCAAAAGGCCCGAAGGTCTAGCGACGGAGCTTGATACGGTTCTCCAAGCCGTGCCCCAGTGTGGGCGCCTTTTCGTGAGTGGTCGGGTCGATGAAGGTGACCCGGTCCTCATCGTAGATCCACGGCGTGTTCCACAGCGTCCTGAGGGCTTCGAACCAGGGCATGACGTGATACCGATCCGGCCACATCTCGGCGATCTTCTCCTCGATCTTCCGGGTGTAGCGGGAGGGCGCCTGGGGAAACAGGTGGTGAGCAACATGCGCGCCGAAAAATTGATGCCACGGGTCCAGCCATCGCAGCCACTTGGGAAGCGTGACCGAAAGTGAAGTCTCGAGCACGTCGCTTTCGTCAGCGAGCGGGTTCAGGAAGTGGTTGGTCGCGATGTAGCAAATGACGAGGAAGTTTGCGATGAGCAGCGGAACGACGTACCCCATTAGCACCACCGCCCAGCCACCGATCCAGTAGGTGAGCGAGACCCACGCACCCATCTGAATGATCGGCTGCACGAACATCACGAGCTTCTCATAGGGCCCGATCTTGTTGCTCGCGAGGTAGACCCGCCACATAGCGAAGCTTTGCTGGCACATCCGGAAGCTGAAGCCGGCGAAGATCACGATGTTGCGCAGGGTGGGCGAAAGCCGGTACAGCGCCTTGAGCACCGGCTTGTGCTGATATGCCTCGATCGTGAACAGATGATCCGGGTCCACCCCCGCGACCTGGGTGTGGGTGTGATGGTCGCCGTTATGCCAGCGTCGCCACAGCGCGGGGCTGATGCCAAAGGCCGAAAAGCCGATTCCCGCAAGCAGGTCCCTGAGCCGAAGATTGCGGATCGTTCCACCGTGAGCGATGTCGTGCGCCAAGAACCCTAGGCCCGCCATCGAGTGGCCGATCAGGATCGAGAACAGCCACGCGTACCACCAGTTGAAGGCCGCGCCCAGCACGTAGAGGCTGCCACCGATGATCAGCCCGTGAGGCAAGAACCACAGCAGGTTCACATAGTCCGGCTGCAGGTAATGGGCGGGCAGCTCCTTCCGAAGCTGCTGTCGGTAGTTGGGAACGGTGCGTTGTTCGGTGATGCGCGCAGGGGTGGCCATGTTGTCTCGTGGAGGGCGGTTATTCGGACGATACTGCAATCGCGCTCATGGACAGCGGCGTTCGTCAAATGCTTCCGACTGGGCATCGCCCACTTGTGTTCGTCCCGTTGCCCCCGTCGGTTAGAACATTGGGTTCGGCCCTTGCCCCGGGCGTGTCGCTTCCTGGAACCTGTGGCCGAGAGGGCGCGTCAAAATCCGCCTTCGGAGCACGTGCCATGAAGAAGTTCGGGGACATTCCAGTCTGGGGCGAGCCGGTCGAGGAGACCGCCGTTCAGCAAATCGAACGCTGCGCGCTGACCGCGTCGCGAGCCGCCCTCATGGCCGATCACCATCAGGGATATGCCGTTCCCATCGGCGGAGTCGTCGCCTACGAAGGCAAGATCAGCCCCAGCGGAGTCGGATACGACATCGCCTGCGGCAACAAGGCGGTGCGGCTCGACGTGCCCGCGAACGAGGTCATCGCCAACATCAAGCCGATCATGGACGACATCTGGCGCAACCTCTCGTTCGGCATCGGCCAGAACAACGAATCGAGGGTCGACCACGAGCTCTTCGACGATCCCGCCTGGAAGCTCCAGCCCGCCCGAGAGCGCAAGCAGATGGCCCAGAACCAGCTCGGAACCATCGGCAGCGGCAACCACTACGTCGACCTCTTCATCGACGAGCAAAGCCGCGTCTGGATCGGAGTGCACTTCGGGTCGCGCGGCATCGGACACACCATCGCCAGCTACTACATCAAGGCGGGCGGAGGCAAGGACGGCATCTTCGTCGATCCCGTCGTGCTCGACGTCGGAACTCCGCTCGGCGACGACTACCTCGCCCTCATGAACCTGGCCGGGCGCTACGCCTATGCCGGGCGCGACTGGGTCTGCCAGAGGGTGGCCGACCTGCTCGGCGCCAAGATCGTCGAGGAGGTCCACAACCACCACAACTTCGCCTGGCTGGAAGAGCACGAGGGGCGCATGATGTGGGTCGTGCGCAAGGGCGCGACGCCCGCCTTTCCCGGCCAGAAGGGCTTCGTCGGCGGCTCGATGGGCGACGAGTCCGTCATCCTCGAGGGCGTCGAGTCCGACGACGCGGAGCGCGCGCTCTACTCGACCGTCCACGGCGCCGGCCGCGTCATGAGCCGCAGCCAGGCGGCCGGCAAGGTGCGCCGCCGC
>DATLGQ010000100.1:0-5252 GCA_035540435.1 Fimbriimonadaceae bacterium | reverse complement strand
GGCGCGCCGCGGTCGAACACGAACCCGTCTTACGCGCTCGAGATCGTGGGCTATCCTTAATGTATGGCATCCGAAGATGGGATGGGCGCGAGCCTCTCCGTGCTGGCAGCCGGCTTGGCGGAGTTGGTGGCAGACTATGTGGGCCCGGCGCTTCGGGAGGCTAAGATCAATGCGGGAACGTTCGAGCTCCTGAGCGCTCTTCGGGCTGCAGGGCCGAACGCGACCCAGACTTCGCTGGCGCGCCGGCTTGGGATCACCGCCCCGTCGCTGTCCGAGGCCGTGAAGGCCGCCGTTCGAAAGGGGCTCGTGAAGCAGGTCGCGAGCGGAACCGATGCCAGATCGAAACACGTCCAAATGACCAGAAAGGGCGAGGAGGCTCTGGAGGCTGTCCTGAGCGCCGTCCGGGCCGCTGAAAGGACGATGGTGCGAGGCATCAGCGCCACCGATCTGCGGCAAGCGCAGGCGATTCTGCGCGTCGCGGTGGACAACCTCCGATCCGAGCTGGAAGCGCGTTAGCGTTTGCAGCGACCGTGCCTTCTCGACCGCCAGGCGGATGCGAGACCAATGAACCCGCTGCAGGAACACGTTCGGCTCAACTATGACCAGGCATTGAGGTGCGTTCAGTATCGGGTGCCCAAGCAGGCCTCTTTTTTCGAGCGGCCTTACGAGGTCGTGCTCGGGCTGCGCTACGGGCTGATTGGCGTAGCGGCGGCTCATCAGGTCTTGCTGACCGCTGAACGCCCCGAGGAGGCCTCACTCGCGGGCTACCTCTCCGAATGGCCGGATCGCGTGGAGGAGCATGTTCGAGGCCGCGTTCTGCCGATTCTGAACCAGCCGGTTCGCGATGCATTTCCCATCATGGTCGGTGAGTACGCGAACAAGCCCATGCAGAGCTACTTTGCCCTCCAATCCAAGCTCTTTCCGTTCGAGTACTACCTCGAGATCGTGCTCAGCCTGTTCGAAAAGGCCCATGGGATCGAGATCGTGGAGGGGGTGCCGCTCCTTCGTCGACGGAGCGCCCGCTCTCGTTTTCATGAACAGGCACGCCTCTCGCTCCACTACGCTCTACGGTTCTTGGAACGGCGGGAGGCGGACCTGGACGAGGTCCCGGCCATCGCCCTTCTTGGGGAGTGAGCCTCGACGATCAAGGAAGCCCTGCCGCTCAGCGCGCAGCCAGTCGAAACTGGACGTCTCCGCTTTCCAGGCGCACCTCGCATTGGCCTAGCCGAATCAGCTCCAAGAGCGCCAAGAACCAATAGACGATTTCAGCCCGCGTCAGCGGCTCCGAGATCAGTTCGTCCAGACTGCTCCACTGGGACCCAAGAGCCCGGAGCACTTCCACCATCTGCTCCGAGAGCGAGCGGCGGGGGCGCGTCAGAGGGTCCAGAGGCTCGGGCGTCGCCCGCTCCAGCACGCGCTCCAGGGCTCGGGCCAGATCCGAGATCGAGACGCTGCCCAACTCCATCGGCAGTTCGTAAGGGTTGGGCCCGGCTTCTAGCGGCCTGAAGAACAGTTGCTCGCGCTCCTCCTGCCACACTCTGAGCGACTGGATAGCTGCGTGATACTCCTGCGTGCTCGGCGGCAGCGAGAGGAGGGACTCGACCTCCTCAGGTTCGGGATCGGGCGTCGGCAGGAGCAGCCAAGCTTTGCGCTCGAGCAGATACGCCAGCGCGGTCAGGGCGGCAGCCGCCTCGTCGAGGAAGTGGCGAGCCGCGTCGTCCGGCTGGTGACCATGCTCGTTCGAAGCTTTGCTCACGAGGTAAACGAAGTAAGCCTCGCAGATGGGCAAGAGAGGGACTCTCAGCAGGTCCACCGTGCGCTCGCGAACACAGTTGAAGAGGGTGCCCAACGATCCAGTGAAGGTGTCGCATTGCACCTCGATCGGAGGCGGGGCGAGGAGGCCCAAGCCTGTGATGCGCTCTTCACGCGCCCGATGATGGCGGCGTGGCGAGAGAGCGATATCGCTGCGAGGAGCCATGTGAACTGAAGACGGATCACGCACAGGTTGCGGATCGCCGAGATGTCATTGTAGCGGCTATAGGGCCGCTCGGGTGAAGACGACGGCCGGCTTGACCTTCGCCAACACACTCTTCACCAGCCGGGCATTCTCGTCCGCCATCTGCTCATCCGGCGAGAGCGCCAGCACCACATAGGATGCGTCGACGCCCTGCAAGACCGCATTCACTGCCGAAGCCACGTCTCGGGCCCGCTCCAGGTGCGCCTTGTGGGGCAGCTGCCGCTCCGCCAGCATGTTCTTAGCCGCTTCGATCGATTTGGCGGCGGCCTCTTCGCGTTCCGGAAGGGGCGACTGGATGGGCAAGTCCCGAGGCACGAGCACGACGTAGACGACGTTGATCTCCGCGTGCACGGTATCCCCGATCTGAGAGGCCACCCGCAGCGCCTCTTGGTCGCCGCCGTGCCCGAGCAGCCCGACCAGCACTTTCATTTCTGCCTGATAGAGCACCGGTGCGCGGCGCTTCTTGCCCTCCGGCTCTACCAGCAAATCCAAGGACCGACGTGCGGCCTCGACCGACGGCGCCATCGCGAGCTGCGACCTGACCTCCGGCACGCTCTTGAGAACCTCCAGCACGTGCCCCGGCACCGACGCCACGATGATGCGGGCGTCGTGGCTGCGGATGAACTCCATCACGTCCCGGAAGGTGTCGGCCCCTTCCGGCGTGCATTCGGTGATCCCGCTGCAGTCGATGATCACGCCGGTCGGGTGGCGACGGAGCATGAGCGAGATAGCCGTATGAACCGTCTCCCAGAAGTTCGAACGTAACGCTCCCGAAAGCACGATGACGTCCTCATACGACTCGACGATCATTTCAGGAAGTACCTCACGTTCGTGATCACCACGTTCGGACGCGATTTGAGAGCCATCTTGAGCGGCATGGCCGCGTTGTTGTGCAGCAGTCCCTGCCACCAGAACTTGGGCACCGCCTGCGGGACGATCACCGTTACCATGCCGTCCGGGTTCTCGGCGATAGTCTCGTCGATGTAGTCGATGACCGGATCTACCAGCGATCGGTACGGGGACTCCAGGATCACGAGGGGCATGTCGATGCCGAAGCTCTGCCAGTCTTTCTTGATCTGCTCCGCTCCGGCCTTGTCGAGCGTCACATGCAGCGCCCGGACGTCTTTCGTGGTCGACTGGGCGTACGAGATGGCATGGAGAATGCCCTTGTGTAGCCGCGGGACCAGGAGCAGCGCTGTGGTGGCGACCGGATGCACGGAGTCGGCCGGTTCCACGGTGAGCTCGCGCGACAGGTAATTGTAGTGGCGCTTGATGCCGGCCATGATCATCATCATCACCGCCAGCGCAACTAGCAGGATCCAAGCCCCTTCGGAGAACCGAGTGATGAGCAAGATGACGGTGACGACGGCCGTCGTTATGGCGCCGAATGCGCTAACGGCCATCTTCCAGTTACGCTGCTCTCCGCGCCAGAACTTGGCGACCATGCCTGCCTGGCTCAGCGTAAAGGAGAGAAACACGCCCGCCGCGTAGAGCGGGATGAGCATGTGGGTGTCGGCCGAAAAGACCACGATCAGAATGATCGAAAGCACCGCCAAGGTGATGATCCCGTTCTGGTAAACGAGCTTGTCGCCAACGGACATGAGCTGCCGTGGCAGATAGCCGTCGCGCGCGATGAATTGCGAGAGCCTTGGAAAGTCCGCAAAGCCGGTGTTCGCGGCCAGGAACAGGATCAGCGCCGTGACGGTGAGGATCGCGAAGAACGGCAGGCTCTCCGCGAACAGGCGATGGGCGATCTGCGCAACGACGGTCCGATAGCCTTGCTCGTGGAAATCCATGGGGACGACGCCGAAGTATTGCGCGCTCCAACTGATTCCAAGCACCAGCAGCGTCAGCAGTGACGCCATCAGCACGAGTGTCATGGCAGCGTTGCGCGCCTCCGGCGGTCGGAACGCTTGCACGCCGTCGGCGATCGCCTCGGTGCCGGTGAGCGCCGTGCATCCTCGCGCGAAGGCGGCGACGATGAACCACAGGCCCAGTTCGGCGGTCGGCGGAGCGAGTTGCGGCGGAATCGGCGCCACGCGTTGGCCGTACGCGAGGAACAGGCCGTATCCAACCATGGCGAGTACGAACAGCACGAAGCTGTAGGTGGGGATGGCGAAGACAATGCCGCTCTCCTTCGCCCCGCGCAAGTTCAACAGCGCAATGATTGCCACGGCTCCAGACGCAATCAAGACTCCATAGGGCTGCAGGACCGGCGCCATCGAGGTGATCGCGGCCGCTCCGGCCGAAACCGAAACCGCGACCGTCAGCACGTAGCCGATCAACAGCGCGGACCCCGCGACCCGGCCCGCCAGAGACCCGATGTTCTCGGAAGAGACTCGATAGGAGCCGCCGCCCATCGGGTAGGCGTTGATGGTCTGGTAGTAGCTGAAGACGACGATCCAGAGCAAGGCGATCAGCGCCAGCGAGATCGGGAGCAGCTTGTAGTACGCGAGGAGCCCGCCGGTTACGAGCACGACCAGGATCTCTTCGCTGGCGTAAGCAACCGAAGACAGGGCGTCCGAAGCGAAGACGGCCAGACCGAACCGCTTCGGCAGCCTCTCGTGGTGGGCGTGCTTGGTGGCGATGGGTTTGCCGATCAAGCTTCGCTTCAGTCTGGCGATGAGGCCCATGGGCAAGTGCGACTTTACCCTCGTGTAACGGAAGATCATCCCCCCTCTCTGCTAGCGCGTTTGCAGCGGAGAGGGGGTATGGGCGCACCAAGTTAGGCCGCTACCGGCTCGGTCTCCAACGCCTTCCTCGTCTTCAGGATGCTGTCGACGCTCCAGGCGCCTGCCCCGGCTGCCGTCATGTACAGGAAGAGGAAGCTGTAGATCGCCGCCAGTTCGCCCTGATTCACCACCGGCCAGAAGCCGTTCGGCGCGTGGAACTGGAAGTAGGCGACCGCCATGGTGCCCGAGAGCAAGAAGGCGACCGGTCGCGTCAACAACCCGACGAGTATCAGGAGCCCGCCGAAGAACTCGATGATCCCGCCCAAACCCATCTGGGAGAAGATCGGCGCGGCCCCATGAGGCGCGTCCAGCACGCCGAAGAGCTTCTGAGCCCCATGCTGCATGAGCATGAAGCCTGAGACGATGCGGAGCAGCCCAAGCAGACGGGGGCTCCAGATGTTGGAAAGCGCGTGTGTTCCCATGATCTACTTGTACGCCAGACGCTATAGAAAATGTAGCGCTTTCATACGAAAAGTGCCTGTTGATTCTCGAAATTGCATCAG
>DATLGQ010000099.1:0-3804 GCA_035540435.1 Fimbriimonadaceae bacterium | reverse complement strand
GTGCCGAGGATGAACAGCCCACCAAGCGCTCGGACTTCTTCGGCCTTTTCCCGACGCTCGGTATCGCTGAGCGGCAACGGCGGCGCGGCTCGCTCCTTCCCGCCTCTGCGGTAGGAGGCATAAGTCTCGGCATACTCATCCTGACCGTCGTGGGAGACGTCGACATGGGCTCGCGCCTGCTTGACGATCTCGTCCTCGATGCGCCCACCGAGCAAGATGTCCACCCCTCGACCCGCCATGTTGGTCGCGATCGTGATCTGACCCTTGCGGCCAGCTTCCGCGATGATGAGCGCTTCCCGCTCGTGGAACTTCGCGTTGAGGACGTTGTGGGGAATCCCGTGCTTGAGCGCCTCTTCGAGATGCTCGCGGTTGTCGGCGCCGAGTTCGAACTCCTCCAAGGCCCAGGTGATGCTCTCATCGGAGAGGGGATCTCCAGAGAGATTCGCCTTGGCGAAGAACGCGCTGAGCACCGGCTTCTTCAGCTCCGCCAGATCCATGTTCATCAGGTCCGTCCCCTCACCCTTGAGGTCCTTGGGGATGTCCTTCTTCGCGTCCAGCGAACGGCGGATCCGCTCGACCAGCACCAGCTTTTGAAGCATATCGGCGGTGAGGCGCGAGGATACGCGCTCCGACATTTCGACGGAGCGGGTCCCTACCAGAACTGGCTGCTGCTTCGTGTAGAGGCGCAGTATCTCCCAGGCGATGCCGCGGAACTTGGCTTCCATCGTCTTGTACACGATGTCGGCCAGGTCCTCCCGGACCATGGGCCGGTGAGTCGGCACAGTTACGACGTCGAGGCCATAGATCTTGCGGAACTCGTCTTCCTCGGTTTTGGCGGTGCCGGTCATGCCCGCGAGCTTGTCGTAGAGCCGGAACAGGTTCTGGAAGGTGATGACGGCAACGGTCTGGCTCTCGCGCTGGATCGGCACGCCTTCCTTTGCCTCGAGCGCCTGATGCAGTCCATCCGAGAACCGACGCCCGTACATGGGGCGGCCCGTGTTCTCATCGATGATGACGACTTCGCCCTTCTGGACCATGTACTCGACGTCTCGCTCAAAGAGCGCGTAGGCCTTGACACTGGCGTTGATGTGGTGGAAGAGCTTGGGGTCGCTGGCGATGTTGTCGATCCCCATGAGCTGTTCCACGGTGTCCATGCCCTCTTCGGTGAGCGACGCGCTGTGGTTCTTCTTGTCGGAGGTGTAATGGATCTCCGGCTGGAGTTGCTTGACCACCGCGTCGACCTTCTTGTAGAAGGTGACGTCGTCGTTCGAGGGGCCGCTGATGATGTGCGGGGTGCGGGCCTCGTCGATCAGGATCGAGTCGACCTCGTCGATGATGGCGTAGTGCAATTCCCGCATCGACAGGTGGTCGATGTGGAACGCCATATTGTCGCGCAGGTAATCGAAGCCGAACTCGTGGTTCGTGCCGTAGGTGATGTCGCACAGATAAGCCTCACGCCGGCTTACCGGCACCAGGTTCATGTAGCGCGGGTCGTCATGCGGCGCTCCGGGCTCGTAGCGGTAGCTGCCGCCCAACTCGTCGCTGTCCTGGCTCTGCCCCTGGATGATGCCCACGCTCAGGCCGAGGAAGTGGTAGATCGGGCCCATCCAGACCGCGTCGCGGCGGGCGAGGTAGTCGTTCACGGTGACCAGGTGCGCGCCCTTGCCCAGCAATGCGTTCAGGTAGAGCGGCGCCACCGCCACCAGTGTCTTGCCTTCACCGGTCTTCATCTCGGCTATACGGCCCTGGTGAAGCACCGCACCGCCGATGACCTGCACATCGAAGTGGCGCATGCCCAGGGTGCGCTTGCTGACCTCTCGCACGACCGCGAACGCCTCCGGCATAAGGTCGTCGAGGCTCTCGCCTTGGGCGAGGCGAGCCTTGAACTCGGCCGTCTTGCCCTTCAGGTCATGGTCGTTGAGGGTACTGATGGACTCCTCGAGCTCGTTGACACGCGCCACCAGGGGCAACAACTGCTCGACGTCCTTCTTGCTGGTGTCGAAAAGCTTTCTTAGAAACTGCATGGTTCTCTCTAGGTTCGGGAAGGGCGGCTAAGCGCCGCAATGGGCGAGACCACGCGGCAAGCTGGAGGGCCGCGTGCCTAGAGATGGACAGGTCCGTCGCGGGTGCGCGCCCCGGGAACGAAGCCGGGGGCAAGCTCAGCGATGAATGGCTCGAAGTGAACCGGGTCCGGGTGTATGCCCTCGAGCGAGGGCGGAGACCATTCCCGCGGCTCGGTCGCGTCTACCGAAAGGCCGAGCAGGAGGGACAGCGTGGCTTGAAAGCCGCCGGTGTTCCCACTGCCGAGCGCTAGGAGGCAGCTCAGCACGCGTTCGCCGCCCGCGCCTTGAAAAGCTCCGAGGCCTCCCGCCGCGGAGGGAGTATCCAGCCGCGAGTGCAGAGCCTGAAGTGCGCTCGGCAGCCGGCCGCTCTCGGCCAGCCGGTCGATAGAACCGGGACCTTGGAGCAGCAGGATCAGGATGGCGGGCAGAATCGGAAACATCGCGGCGGTCCCTATTATAGACGCCGGACGGGCGGTGGGCAGTCTGCGGCGCGCGGTGGGCAGAGTCAGTGCAGGTGGGCTATTCGAACCCTCGAGGCTGATCCGTGGCATACTGCCCGGGATGCTGGCGGCGTCGCGACTGGGCAAGCGCTTCGGGGGCCGGTGGATCTTTCGCGGGATCGACCTCGATCTCTCCGCCGGTCAGTCGCTGGTCATTTTAGGTCACAACGGATCGGGCAAATCGACCCTTCTCAAGCTGCTGGCGGGTCTTCTTGGTCCCAGCGAGGGGGAGGTACGGCATGCGGGACGGCTCGGGGTCTCGACCCTGGAGATGTCGGTGTACCCCCACTTGAGCGTGCGAGAGCATCTCGAACTGAGCGCACGCATGCGCGGTTGCCCCAGTCGCACCGACGAGCTGCTCGACAAGATCGGGCTCGCGGATGCTGCCGACCGCCATGGCTCCCAGCTCTCCACGGGTATGAAGAGTCGCCTCAAGCTGGCGATCGCCATCCAGCACGAGCCGGAGGTGCTGCTGCTCGACGAGCCTGGCGCGGCGCTGGACGAGATGGGCAAGGAGCTGATCGCTGAGATCTGTCGGGAGCAAGTGTCGCGCGGCCTGCTCGTCATCGCCACCAACGACCCGGCCGAGAGGAGGTACGCGAGCTTTGAGCTCGAACTGGGCCGCTGAGATCGGAGCCGTCTTTCGAAAGGAGCTGCTGAGCGAATCCCGCTCGCGTTCGGGGTTCCTGACCGCGATGCTCTTCAGCATCGTGGCGGTGGTGGCGGTCTCCTTCGCCGGCTATGGACAGGTCCTATCGGGCTCGATGGGCGCCGGTCTCTTCTGGGTCGTCATGCTCTTTTCGTCGGTCGTTTCGCTGCCGCGGGCGTTCCTGGCCGAGGAGGAGCAGGGCACGGCCGACATGCTCAAGCTGCTGGCGAGACCCCACGCGATTTTCTGGGGGAAGGCGCTCTTCAACCTGGTCCAGATGATCCTGACGGGGCTGATGCTCAGCGTGCTGTTCCTCGTGCTGTCCGGCCTGGAGGTACGCATCGGATTGCTGTATGCGGCGGGACTTGTGGCCGGTTCGACGGCACTGGCGGGCGCGGTAACCTTGTGTGGAGCTTTGGTGGCCCAAGCCGCTAACCGCGCCGCACTGGTTGGGGCGATCGCGCTCCCCCTGCTCCTGCCCTTGGTGGCGTTGGGGGTGGGGACGACTCGCGTGGCGCTCGGCGAGGGGTTGGCGGCCGGTGGCTGGCAGAGCGCGGTCGGGCTGGTCAGCTACGCGGTCGCAGTCCTGGCT
>DATLGQ010000098.1:0-12290 GCA_035540435.1 Fimbriimonadaceae bacterium | reverse complement strand
CATCTTGCCGATGAGCTCGTTCGCCGAAACAGGTGGCGTGCCCTTGCCACCCTGCGCAAGGAGTGCGCTCGCCAACATCATGGTCAACATCTCAAGAGTGCTCCTTGGACCATTCCACGTCGGAGACGCCCGCGAGCCGGTTGGCCGTTCGAGCGCTAACGAAGAACCAATCTGAGAGACGGTTCAGGAAGCGAATCGTCTCAGCCCGCATTGGCTCCGACCGGTGCAGCGCCAGCACGCTGCGCTCCGCCCGCCGGCAAATGCTGCGGGCCAAATGCAACTGCGCTGCCAGCGCCGACCCACCTGGAAGCACGAAATGCCTCAGCGGCGACAACTCGGCCTCCTGATGGTCGATCGATTCCTCCAGCAGCAGGGAGTGCTCCTCCTCGATGAACTGGAAGCGCTCGTCCCCTGGCGCCGCCAGCTCCGACCCCAGTTCGAACAGCCACGCTTGCACCCGGGGCAGGGTCACCGCAAGATGCCCCTGGGGTCCCTGCACGACGCAAAGTCCCACGGCCGAATTCAGCTCGTCCACGTCTCCGATGGCGGCGATTCTGGCCGAGTCCTTCGCTGTCCGACCAGGGCCGAGTAGCCCGGTCTCACCCTGGTCGCCTGCCCGCGTGTAGATCTTCACGGCCGCGATCTCAGCACCAGCCGCACGAAAACCGGCAGGCTCCTCACCTTCGAGATCTTGCGCGGGTCGAGAATCACCCGCCACAGCCATTCCAGCTTGAGCGCTTGAAATAGGCGCGGAGCTCTCTTCGTCCGACCGCTGAACACGTCGAAGGACCCTCCGACCCCCATCGCCACCGGCGCCTGGATGATCTTAGCGGTGGCCCGAATGAACTTCTCCTGGCGCGGGATGCCCATGGCCACGAAGAGCACGTCTGGCTTGAACTCCGCGACCTCTCGGGCCACGACCTGGTCGCTCTCAGGAGGAAAATAGCCATGGCGGGTCCCCACGATGTTGCAGCCGGGAAAGCGAATCCGCAGCCTTTCCGCCGCCATCTCGGCGACGCCCGGCTCGGCGCCCAAGAAGAAGAGGCGATAACCCTTGTCTGCGCTGAGGCCGCAGAGCCGCTCCACCAGATCCACGCCTGAAACCCTCGCGGCGATCGGGCGCCCGAGTCGTCGAGACGCCCACAGCACGCCGCTGCTGTCGGGCGTCACCAAGTCCGCTTCCTTTAGTAGGGCCAGGAACTCGGGGTCGCTCTGGGCGGCTACGATGCCGCTGGCATCCGCTGTCACCACGATGTGGGGGATCCGTGACGCGATGAACGACTCGATCGAGTCCAGTGCCTGGGCCATCGTTACGCGGTCGACCGGGACTCCAAGAATCTCGACCCGGTCTCTGCTCGGCGCATCCACAGCGGTGGCCATCTGAACCGGAATTCTACACCAGGGGCGGTTCCGCCAGCCGTCGCGATGGGGAAGCGAGCCTCCGCTTTTGGGTAAGAAAACAGCAAAAACCTGGAAGCAGCGACCTTGGCACGCGCCGTGCAGATGAGCTATCATCAGCGAGCCTGGTCTTGAAGACCGCAGAGGGCAAAGACGCCTGGCCGCGCAACGCTTGAACGGCTCGCGGCGCCTTTTTGGAGGTTTAAACTTTTGAGGAAACAAGCAGCGTTTACGCTGATCGAGCTTCTGGTCGTCATCGCGATCATCGCGATTTTGGCGGCGATTCTCTTCCCCGTGTTCGCGCAGGCCAAAGAGGCCGCAAAGAAGACGTCGTGTCTGAGCAACCTTCGGCAGAACGCCGTCGCCGTGCTCATGTACAACAGCGACTACGACGACAACTTCGCCCAGAGCGCCTACTCGCTGGACGGACCCGGTGGAGTGGTCGTGCCAGGCTCCGGTGCCAGGATTTTCGCCATGTTCGACGCCGTGATTCCCTACACGAAGAACGTCGACATTTACACCTGCACCTCGGCTCCTGACTCTATCAAGTGGGCGGGTGCGAACGGTTCGATCGATCCAAGCACCATCCTCGGAAGCCTCGGCCTTCGCGGCGCCGGTCGGATCACCAGAGCCAGCTTTGCGCCTAACTTCGCCCTGTTCGAGGATCCGGCGGTTCCGCCCACGCTGTTCGGCGCCGATCCAGTCATCAACGAGGGCTCTGTGGAGTTCCCGGCTGAGACCACCATGTTCTACGACGCCCGATACGTGCCGATGGGTGGTCCGAACCCTGACGCGCCTGCAGGCGGAACGCCCAACTACAACGCGCCGTCCGGACCTTTCGCAGGCGTGAACTTCCCGGGAACGGCCCGCCACAGCGAAGGACTCAACGTGAACTTTGTGGATGGGCACGCTCGCCACTACAAGAAGCGCGCCACCCTTCCCGGCACCGCCCCTGACCCTCACCACACCGGCGGCACCAACGTGCGCGTCTACAACCTGCCGTACGACCTGAACGGCATCGCCAACCTCATCGCCGAGCCGCGGGCCTAACCCGAAGCCACCGGCTGCGAATCGGGAGCTGGTTGCCACTGGGCAGCCAGCTCCTTTGCGTTTTCGAGGAGGCTCACGAGGAGCTGGCCCTTGGCCGTGAGGCTGTACTCCACCCGGTAGGGCAGTTCCTCGTAGACCGTCTTGGTGAGCACCCCGTCGCCCTCCAAGCGATTTAGGCAACGGTGCAAGACCTTCGTCGTGAGGCCCGGAAACGCCCGCTCGATCTGACCCGGGCGATTGATCCCACGTTGCAGCGCATCGAAGATGGCCAGCGACCACTTGCAGCCCAGAATCTCGGTGATGCGATTGTAGGACTCGGGGCGCGCGACTACCTGAGCGTCGACCATAGCAACATTCTAAAAGATGTACTGTCCGCTCGGAAAGTCCTTTGCTGTCTCACCGGACACCTCTTGCACGACCAACTGCGACATTGGATCATTGCTTTCGCAACCACTCCATGAGGAGAACCCATGAAGAAACCAATCATCGCATCCGTCGTCGCGCTGGCGCTTGGAGCCGGCGCCTTCACCGTGCTCGCCCAGGACCCGCATGTGGTTGGGCCCGACATCTACAAGACCAAGCTGCAGAACGAGCGCGTGCGCGTCTATGAGATCACCTTCAAGCCGGGAGCGTCCATCAAGCCGCACCGCCATCCCGACCATGTTGTGTACGTCCTCACCGCCGGCACCCTCTCGATTCAGGAAGGCAACAAGGCGCCCGTTACCATGAACGGCAAGGCCGGCGACACTTTCTTCCTCCCGGCCCAGACCCACTCCGCCAAGAACATCGGCAAGACCACCATGAAAGCGCTGGTCGTCGAGATCCGCTGACAAAGCCCCCTCCTCGTTCCGGCGGATGTTCGTGCCACCGGAACGAGGAGGGTTTTGGGGGTGGAGATTCGGCTCGGTAGAATCCCCGTCCATGGACTTCTCCCTGACCCCCGAGCACGAGCTCATCCGCGAAATGGCCCACAAGTTCGGGCAGCAAGAGATCGTGCCCGACATCCGCATGCGCGACCGGGAGCATCGCAGCGACCGCTCGATGCTCGACAAGATGGCCGAAACCGGCATTCCGGGGGTCTCCATTCCCGCCAAGTACGGCGGCAGCGACACCGACTACATCAGCCTCGGGCTCGTCTGCGAAGAACTCGAAAGGGCGGACACCTCCGCCCGAGTCGTCATGAGCGTGCACAGCGGGCTCCACGCCCTCACCCTCCTTCAGTGGGGCACCGAGGAGCAAAAGCAGCGTTGGCTCCCGGCGCTGGCACGGGGCGATAAATGGGGCGCCTTCGGCCTCACCGAGCCCAACGCCGGCTCCGACGCCATCAACCTCAAGACCAGCGCAAAAAAGGACGGCGAGAGCTACATCCTCAACGGCGAGAAGACCTGGATCTCCCTCGCCGACTATGCCGATCAGTTCCTCGTGGTCGCCCGCCTCGCCGGCGAGGAGAAGCAGAGCCACGTCGCCTTCATCGTCGACCGAACCACCCCCGGCTTCCATAGCAAGGCGCTCGAAGGCAAGCTCGGCGTCAGAGCCGGCAACACCGGCCAGATCTTCTTCGAGGACATGCGCGTCCCGATCGAGAACCGCATCGGAGAGGAGGGCGACGGGTTCAAGGTCGCCATGTCCGCGCTCGACCACGGACGCTACACGGTCGCGGCGGGCTCCGTCGGCGTCATCCAGGCCTGCCTGGACGCCTGTGTCCCCTATGCCAACCAGCGCACCGTCGGCGGCGAGCCTATCGGCAGGAAGCAGCTCGTCCAGCAGATGATCGCGAGCATGGTGCAGGGAAGGGAGATCGGGCGGCTGCTCTATTACAAGGTCGGGTGGATGAAGAACCAGGGCCTGCGGCACACCAGGGAGGTCTCCCTCGCCAAGTGGACCAACTGTGCCGCCGCCTTCGACGCCGCCCACAAGGCCGTCGAGATCCACGGGGCGTACGGATACTCCGACGAGTTCCCGGTCGAGCGCTACTTCCGCAACTCCCGCGGCGCGATGATCTACGAAGGAACCCACGAGATCCACACCCTCGTGCAGGCCGAGTACGAGCTCGGCTACCGGCAGGACAAACCCCTCAAGCACATGCTGCCGGCCTGGCCGGTGAACTGAGCGACGGAACGACGACCGGCGGCCATGCTACGCTTACTCGGTGGAACCCAAGCGAATCGTGGTCCTCGGGGGGCCGAACGGGTCCGGAAAGACCACCTTCGCCCAGGAATTCCTACCCAAGGAAGGTGAACTCGTCCAGTTCGTGAACGCCGACCTCATCGCCCAAGGCCTTTCCCCCTTCGCGCCGGCGGACGAGCTCATCCGGGCGGGCCGGCTCATGCTCGAGCGGATGGATCAGCTCGCGAGCCAGGGCCGTAGCTTCGCTTTCGAATCGACCCTCGCCGGCAAGGCCTACGCCCCTCGCCTCCAGCGGTGGAAGGCACAGGGCTACCACCTGACCGTCATCTACATCCGCTTGAATTCGCCCGAAGCCGCCGTGCAACGCGTTAGGGAGCGGATGGCTCATGGCGGCCACGGCGTGGAGCCCGACATCGTCCGGCGCCGGTTCCATCAGGGCTGGCGCAACTTCCAAGAGGTGTACAAGCAACTTGCCGATGAGTGGGCCGTATATGATAACAGCGGCGCCTACCCGGTGCTGCTGGAGCGAAGTTGAGCGACCAAGAGCAGACCAAGAAGCCGGACTACATCGACGGCGCGACTGCCGCGATGCGCAGGGCAGCGCTGCGGGCCAGAAGAGTCGCCTGGCAGACCGGCACCTGCGTCGTCTACGAAAAGGACGGCCAGATCGTCCGCGAGCGGATCACCGAGGAGCCGACGGAGCTGCCCGAGCCGCCAGCAGACAAGCCTTAGCTACAAGTACTCGATGTCCACCGCGTTCGAGCCGCGCTCGTTCGAGGTGTTCAGCACCACGTACACCTTGAACGACGTCTGGTCGCTGGGGTTCTCCAGGCCGGCGTCGGTCGCGTGCTCCAGAGTCCCCGCCGGAACGTGCGCCACCGCCAGCTCCACATCCGTGTCATAGGGCAAAACCGGCGAGCGGCGCACCTCGTAGTGGTCCAAATCCGGGTCGTCCGAGGCCGTCCAGGACAGTTCGGCCAACTTCGTCTCGCCATTCCAAACCCCCGAGAGCACCACCGCATCCGGCGTGTGCCCAGGCAGGGGAGTTAGGCGCGGCAGCGAGAGCACCAGCGGATGATTGGCCGGGAAAAGGCCGGCCACCGCCGCCCGGTAACGCACCAGCTGCTCCCGAACGCGCAGGTAGATCGCATCCCGCTCGTCCCGCTCCCGGTTCACGTCGTTGTCGGCATTGCTGAGCGCCTGGAAGGTGGTTTCGAGGGCGGTGGTATCGGTGACGAAGTTGGCCAGGGTGTAGGGCCCGTTCAGCACGAGGGGCGGGGTGAAGCCGGCGGGCGGCGAGGCATTGATGTCGGTCCAGATGTCGACATGGTCGCGCATCACCACGATCCACCGCCCCTCGTTTGCCCCAAACGGAATGAGATCAGGCACACGGCCCACGTAGTGGGAGCCGGCCAGGACTCCATTGATGTAAGCCCCGAGCTGCCGCATCCGCTCCCGGAGGGCGGTCTTGGAATTGTCGCGGCTCGTCCTCGCGCTCTCCTGCTCGTTGATGGCGGCGACGAGCTGGGTGATCTCGTCGGAGAGGTCGTCGCGGTCGGATTCGAGAGCGGCCAGATCGTAGCCGCCCGCAAGGGTCAGGTTCCCGGGGGCGAGGGCGGCGTCGACGTCGGTCCAGTGGGCGATGAAGTCGTCGATGGTGGGGAGATAGCTGCTGGGTCCGCTAAATGGCATGCTCTGGTTCACCTCGAGCGCCTGCTCTCCCCAGGCTTTGAGTTGTGCTCTGGATAAGGACGGCTGAGGGTGGACGAAAAGCCGCTGAGGGTTGAAGAAGAGCCTCTGGGGACCGGGGACGGGGTGCTGAGGATCGAGGGCGAGCTATTGAGGCTCGAGGGAGAGGGCTGAGGGTCGAAGTGGAGGTGTTGAGGGTCGAAGAAGAGCCGCTGAGGCGACCTCAGCGGCTCTTCTTTTAGGTTCAGCGGGTCTTCGTTTGGGTTAGGCGGGTCTTGTTTTGGGTTGGGCGGGTCTTGTTTAGGTTCAGAGCCCCTCTCCCCTCCAGGGAAGAGGGGTCGGGGGTGAGGGGCGACGAACTACCGCCCCGAGTTCGCCTTCGCCACGATCTCGGTGGCGATGTTGTTCGGCACCTCTTCGTAGTGCGAGGGCGTCACGTTCGGAGTCGCCCGGCCCTGGGTGAGCGAGCGCAGCGTCGTCACGTAGCCGAACATCTCGCCCAGCGGCACGTGCGCGTTCACGATCGTCACCCCGCCGAGGGCGTTCTCCATCCCTTCGATCCGGCCGCGGCGGGAGTTGATGTCGCCCACCACGTCGCCGACATTCTGCTCGGGGGTCGTGACCTCCACGTGCATGATCGGCTCCTTGATGACCGGGTTCGCCTTCTTCATCGCCTCCTTGAAGGCGATGATGCCGGCCTGCTTGAACGCGTTCTCGTTCGAGTCCACCTCGTGGTAGGAGCCTTCCAGGAGGCTGACCTTGACGTCGACCACCGGGTAGCCCGCGAGCACGCCGGCCAGCAGCCCTTCGCGCACGCCCTTCTCGACCGCCGGGATGTACTCCTTGGGGATCGAGCCGCCGACGACCTTGTTCTCGAACACGAAGCCCGACCCTGCCGGCAGCGGCTCCATCTCGATCCAGCAGTGGCCGTACTGGCCCGAGCCGCCGGTCTGACGGATGAAGCGCCCCTCGGCCTTGGCCTTGACCCGGATCGTCTCACGATAGGCCACCTGCGGCTTGCCCTGGTTCGCCTGCACTCCGAACTCGCGGTTCAGGCGGTCGACGATGATCTCCAGGTGCAGCTCGCCCATGCCGGAGATGATGGTCTGGCCCGATTCGGCGTCCGTGTAGACGCGGAACGTGGGGTCTTCCTGGGCGAGGCGCTGCAGGGACGAGCCCAGCTTCTCCTGGTCCGCCTTGGACTTGGGCTCGATGGCGATCTGGATGACCGGCTCGGGGAACTTGATCGACTCCAGCGCGATGAGCTTGTCGGGGTCGCAGACGGTGTGGCCGGTGTTGACGTCGCCGATGCCGATGACGCCGACGATCTCGCCTGCGTACACCTCATCGATGTCGTTGCGGCTGTTGGCGTGCATCTCCAGGATGCGTCCGATGCGCTCGTTGCGCACCCGGAAGTCGTTGGTCTGGGGATCGCGGTACGTAATGGCGACCTGGCTTCCCTTCTTGAGGGTGCCCGAGTAGACGCGCAGGTAGGTCAAGCGGCCGACGTACTTGTCGGACATGATCTTGAACGCCAGCGCGCTGAAGGGTTCCTTGTCGTCCGGGGAGCGCTCGAGGGGTTCCTCGCTCTTGGGGTCGACACCCTTGACGGCCCCGACATCGACGGGCGACGGCAGGTAATCCACGACCGCGTCGATCATGGCCTGCACGCCCTTGTTCTTGAAGGAGCTGCCGCTGAGGATCGGTACGACCTTGTTCGAGATGGTGCCCTTGCGAAGGGCGGCGCGGATGTCCTCTTCGGAGATGTCCTCGCCTTCCAGGAAGCGCTCCATGATCGTGTCGTCGAAGTCGGCGATCGCCTCGATCATCTTCTCGCGGTACTCGGCGGCCTTGTCAACCAGCTCAGCCGGGATGTCCCGCTCCTCGTACTGCTTGCCGTCGTCGGAGGTGTAGACGGTCGCCTTCATCGTGATGAGGTCGACGTAGCCCTGATACTGCGACTCCGCGCCGATGGGGATCTGGATGGGGGCGGCATTGGCGCCGAGGCGCTCCTTGATGCGGCCCAGCACGCTGTAGAAGTCCGCTCCCAGCCGGTCCATCTTGTTCACGTAGATGACGCGGGGCACGCCGTACTTGTTGGCCTGGCGCCAGACCGTCTCGGACTGGGGCTGCACGCCGCCCACGGCGCAGAACACGGCGACACAGCCATCGAGCACGCGCAACGAGCGCTCCACTTCGACCGTGAAGTCGACGTGGCCGGGGGTGTCGATGATGTTGATCTTGTGCTCGGGCTTGTCCTTCTTGCTGCCTGACCAGAAGCAGCTCGTAGCGGCAGAGGTGATGGTGATTCCCCGCTCTTGCTCCTGCTCCATCCAGTCCATGGTGGCGGCGCCCTCGTGCACCTCGCCCATCTTGTGGGACTTGCCGGTGTAGTAGAGGATTCGCTCGGTGGTGGTGGTCTTGCCGGCGTCGATGTGGGCCGCGATTCCAATATTGCGAACCAGTTCTAGAGGGTGGCTACGTGGCATGTTCTTATCGTCTCGAGTGGATTTGTCGCTTGCTTGGGGCTTGGAGGTTGCTTGAGCTTCAGGCTCTTTCGCCGCTCCGTGCAACAAAAAGCCCCTTGCTGGCACTTCAGCAGGGGCGGCTGCGGTACCGGTCTGGCTTATGCTTGAACCTGGGTCTCGGCCTCCTGCATCTTCTTTACTCCGCTTTGCACGCCATCGTGCGCCGCACGGTTGAGATTATGAGCGGATTTGCGGCTAGATTGCAACCTGGCGTGGCGCAGCCTGGAAGAACCAGAACGTTAGTCCCCGCGGGCGTTCGCTCGTCGCTCCAGCTTCCAAGGTTGGAACTCGAAGCTATGGAGGCCACCGTCGAACAGATCTACCCGAATGGAGGCGATCTGGGCTCCCACACTATCAATAAACGTCGCCCCGCAGACGAGCGAGCCATCGCTCCTGCCACCCATACGCACACAACCAAAACCGGCCATAGTCAACTCCTCCGGTACGCCGAGTTTGCGAGCAAGGTCTTCGACATATCGCGCAGCGTCTTCCTCGTCCACCTTGGGACCGCGTTTAGGCTCTGTTCCTAGAAGTTCCCAATGATCGCGCTGCGAATCAATGTATTCAATGACCCTTTTCGATTGTTTGTCCACAGTCACACCGATCCCGAATGCAGGTGTCGTGGAGAAATGCACGGACCAGAACCGGACGCATCTTGGGACCAAACTTCATCAATCGACTCAGCACCCTCATCCTGCCGTTTTCGGCGACCTCGATTGCTGCCAAGTCGAAGAACGATCTCGCCACCTGGAGCGCTTCTTTGGTCCCTGCGTCTGCAGCGTGCGCATCGCTACTGTGGGCTCTCACACCCGGCCTCGGCGGAGGCCTCTCGGCACGCCCGCCTTCCACCAAGATTGCCAGAATAGAGAGCAGGCCCAATCCGGCCGCTCCTCCAAGGAGGAGCGCACGTGAAGCTTTAGGACGAGCCTCTCCGTTTAGCCGCCACATCCTGCACCACCTTCCAAGCAGCGAACCAGCAGCCATTGACCCCCCCATCGAGGAGGTCAATTGAAATGCCCGCGATCCGCTCGCCCGTAGCACTCTTGAAAGTCATTCCGGCGCGCCCCGCTGCATAGCGAGGCTCTCCAGGCTTTACCTTGAAAGTGAATGAGTCGGGGACACTGCTTTCTGGAATCCCCATCCTTCGGGCAAGGCGCAGGAGAGTCGCTTTCGCCTCCGGTTGCGTTCGGATCCGGGGGCGCTGCATTGGCTGCGTGCCTCTGAACTGCGCTTCTTCCCTTCCGAAATCATGAAAAGAAACGACGTGGCGAGTACCCATGTCGATCTTCAGCAAGACGCCAGACCCGTAATGCACTCGCCACAGCGGCCTGGTTGCGCCGTGAATCTTCGATACCTCGGCTGTTGCCTCCGAGCCACCTAGATGTTGCTTCGGTAACTGCGTGAGTTGGAGAAAGCGTTCTCCTATCTTCAGGGCTTCCGCATGTCCCGGGTCCGTCGGTCTCAGCTTATAGTTGTTGTAGCGAACGCTCTGGCCAGAAGCCTGTGCACAGGCGGCGGCAATGATAATGACCACGAAGACTCTACTTCTCAATAACCCGATCATGAATGCCACCACCGCTGAGAGTGTGAACGCATATGCAGCTAGATTGCCACCTGGCGTGGCGCAGCCATCCTGGCCGCGGGTGACAGGGGCATCTTGAACTTGTAGGACAACTGCTCGGCCCACGCTGCACGTAGAATAGAAGTGTGAGCGAACAGGACGAGGAGCGTCTGGGGATGACGCCGGAGCAGTGGGAGGCTTTCCAGAAATACACCCAGGGCTACGGCGATCAGGACGAGAACGGAGTCGACCTCTCGTTGCTTAGGGCGAACCTGAAGCTAACGCCTACAGAGCGCGTTGACCGTATGCTTCGCCACATCATCGATCGCAGCCAGGTTCGACGTGTCGGATGATTTACTGACGCCAGAAGAGGTGCGGTCCATACTTCACGCACTCAGCGCCACCGGCGCGAGGTTCATCATCATCGGCGGCTTTGCGATGACCTTGATCGGTGCGGACCACGTTACAACGGACATCCATGCCGTCTACAGCCGCAGCCCACAGGACATCGAGAAGCTGGCTGAAGGACTAAGGGCTTTCAGACCGCGACTCAGAGGAGCGCCTCAGGACATTCCCTTCGTTTGGGATGCGCGAACTCTCAAGATGGGGGCGAACTTCACCCTTGACACAGACGTGGGCCGCATCGATCTACTCGCAAACGTTGAGGGGCCCTCTTTTGAAGAAATGTGGGCCAGATCGGTCCCGATGACAGTCTATGACGTGCAAGTGAGGGTCGTTAGTCTAGATGACCTCATTGAACTTAAGCGAAGAGCGGGAAGACCGAAAGACCAAGCCCACCTTCTCGAGCTCCACGCACTCAAGAAGCTCATAGACTCGCCGTAGCGCTAGAACCTATAGTGCGCAAACGCCTTGTTGGCGTCCGCCATGCGGTGGGTGTCCTCGCGCTTCTTGATCGTGCTGCCGGTGCCGTTGAACGCATCCAGCAGCTCGCCCGAGAGCTTCTCGACCATGGTCTTGCCGCTCCGCTTGCGGGCTGCGCCGATCATCCAGCGCAACGCGAGCGTGCGCCGACGCTCGGGCCGAACTTCCATCGGCACCTGGTAGGTCTGACCGCCCACACGGCGGGGACGCACCTCGACGCTGGGCATCACGTTGTAGAGCGCCTTGTCGAACAGCTCCAGCGGCGGAACCCCCGCCTTCTCGGCGGCCTGCTCCAGCGCCCGATAAAAAATCTTCTCGGCAGTGACCTTCTTGCCGTCGACCATCATGCGGTTGATAAACCGCTGGATCATCTCGCTCCCGTGTACGGGATCTGGAACGATCTGCCTCTTCTCTGCGGGTCCCTTTCTTGGCATGGATGTGTTCCTTACTTCGCTGTGGTCTTCGGTCGCTTGGTGCCGTACTTGCTCCGGCCCTGCATCCTCTTGGCCGCGCCGGCGGTCTGCTGGGTGCCGCGGACGATATGGTAGCGCACGCCGGGCAGGTCCTTCACACGGCCGCCGCGAACCAGCACCACCGAGTGCTCCTGCAGATTGTGGCCCTCGCCGGGAATATAGGCAGTGACCTCGATCCCGTTGGTGAGTCGCACACGGGCCACCTTTCGAAGCGCCGAATTCGGCTTCTTCGGTGTCACGGTGCGCACGATCGTGCAGACGCCCCGCTTCTGGGGGTTCTGCTTGAGCGCCGGGCTCTTTGACTTGACCTTCGGCGTCGATCTACCTTTTCGGACCAGCTGGTTGACTGTCGGCATTCAATCCTCTTACGTTCGTTTGTGGCTTTCGTTCACTGGGCGCGTCGAGCCGCATCCGGGTCAACAAAAAAAGCCCCTTCGATCAGTCGAGGGGGCGTACCGGCTCCCGGATCATAGTGGTTGCGCGCGCGCTTCCTGTTCTCTTCCGGGCGGTTGCCTCCTGACATCCTCGGTCCTGCCGTCTGCGACCGGACCACGCGAAAGTATGGCCAAAGCGGGCCCGGGA
>DATLGQ010000097.1:0-3942 GCA_035540435.1 Fimbriimonadaceae bacterium | reverse complement strand
CTGGAACTGCTCGAGCGTCTCGTCGGTACCCCGCATGATCATCATGTACTTCATGTAGTGCGCCTCCTTCTTGTTCGGGGTCACTCTGCCGGACCCTCTCACCCCTTAGGTCGAACGGGAAGGTCGTGATTCGACACGGTGGGTGCAAATTCGTCGCTTTTCGAGGAAGGGTAGCGTGATCGCTCCGCCCCGAGCAGCCTTTGAAGAGGCCGCAGCGGTTCGGGTGCGCAACGGCGGGGGCGCGGAAGGTTCCTCGAACGAACTCGCCAACTTGAAACGGAGGATCGGATGAGGCTCGAGCATTTTTGCGACATGGAGTTTCGATACGACACCGCCGGCTTTGCGGTGCTCGCAGCCTTCGGCGGGGCTGAAGCACAAGGCTATGGAGTGGGAACCGGCACCGTGACCGGCGACCGGCTGGCAGGAACCATACGCTGGTCCAATACGCCGCGGCGGCGCAGTGACGGCGTGCTGCTGCCGGATACCGACGGAATCATCGAGACATCCGATGGCGCTCGGGTCTTCTTCTCGATGCGGGGATACAGCCTGGCCAAAGAGACTCCGGTCAGGCGAGTGCTGCTGAGCTCGATCACATTTGCAGCGGACGACGAGCGTTATGCCTGGCTGAACACTGCCTTCGGCGTGCAGGAGGGCGACGTGGACCTGGGTCAGGGACTGATCAAAGCCTCGACATTTTTGTGCCGGCCCGGGTTGACGTCCTGAGGAATAGGGCTGTTGGGGACTTGCACGGCGAATTCGGACTTCCCTACAACGGTCAGGCAGGAGGCAGATTCGCACGCCGTATGTCGAGCGCCCTTGCGATCGCGCGGTCCAACTCATTGATCCTGTCCTCATCAAGGAACCCGGTCCGGGCCGTATCGATATCGGACTTGGGCAGAGTGACGAGTGAATCGCACACCGCCTCGCTGAGCTCCCGAAGACCCTCGTCGGGGCCAAGCGCAACGCGAGTGGGAATGGCCCGTACCGAGGTCGTTATTGGGGCGCAGGTCACCGCAGTCAGCACCGGAATGATCTCGCTGGCCGTCACGATGAGGACCGGGCGCCGACCGAAAGTGCCTCCGGCATCCGCATAGCGGATCTCGCCCCGCCGCATTACTTCGGCCAGACAGCCTGAAGTGTCTCCTTCGAGACGGTGAATTCTTCCGGCCGGGATGCGCTATACGAGTCGACGACCTGCTTGAGTTCTTTGCGGCGACGGCCTTCGGCCAAGACCGCCTCGACCGAAGCCCGGACGAAGGCTGCGCGGGACATCTGGTTCTCGCGGGCCGCTCGGTCCAGCTCGGAGAGGGTATCCGGCTCCATCTGCACGATGATGCGTTCCATGATGCCGTCGATGATATCAGTTCTATGGGTACAGGCAAGACTCGGCGAAGATCGGTGGCCTAGGATGGCACGTATTCCATAACACATTCTGAGAAAGCCCTCTAGGCTCGATCCAGTTGTGGCGATAGGTAGCGTCAGTGCACGACAGGGAGTTCTCTAATGCCAAGTTCCCGAGCAGGTTCTGCCTCTCAAGGGTCTTGATTAGCAAGACCTTCAGGCTTGTTGGTGGCGGGTCTGCGCGGCGAAAGCCGTGCTACATAATTGATCCAAGAACTACGGGTAGGTCTCGGATGTCCTTCAAATTTCATATTCGACCCTTTTAAGACAGGCGATTCGTTCGATGACTCGCTACCGCCCGCTCTATCCCCGAATACATTTCTTTTTTCTATGCGCCGGCCCATTTATGGTCACCGTGTTCGGCTTGGCTTCTGTCGCCCAATACGATCGTATTTGGAGGATGCTTATGCTCTTGGGGATGGCGCTGGTTGCCTGGTACGTGTATCGGTGTTTCACCGTTAGGGTTGACATCATTGGCGATTCGGTTCATGTCCGAAATCCCCTGTCAAGCACAACGTTTGATCGAGGCACTGCTCGCGTGGCCGAACATAAGTTCCTAGGCTTTCGATGGTTGAGCGTGCTCGACGCCGTCGAGGGACAGGAAATACCTCATCGCAGCAACAATGCGCGATGGTTGGTTGAAGCTGCTGGGACCTAGTCCGATCCTCACAAGAGGGCAAGATGCTCTTGAAGATGAACTCTTGGCTACTCAAGTTGAGCCCGATTGACCATCAATGGTTCAGGCCGACTACATCATTTGGACACGCCGGGACGGTAGCTGTTCAGCAGTCCCCACTGGGCAAGGGACCGGATGGCGCCGGCGGAGGCGCCGGGTTCGCCCACAAGGTGGACAAGGACTCCCGCGTCAAGTTGCTGCCGGGCAAGATGCTCCACATTGGCATGGGTAGCGCCACCGGGGAAGGCGGGTAGTCATGCTGGTCGCCGGACGGGACGTGCGCGTCCTGGACGAGAACGGCGACCTGCTGCGTCACTCACGCAAGATCCCACGCCTGCCTATCAGGGGAAAGATCTAGAGTGTCCACGATGACTCGCGACATGTGTCCACCATGTCTCGCGATATGAGAAAAGTGGTCTTAAGAGAACGGTGCGCGAACCATTCTGAACTTCCGACCCTTACCGCTCCGACAGTCCGCCTGAATGGCTCTTGATGACAAGCCTGTAAGCGCGACGCCAAGAACAGTGGTTCTTCGACGCAGCGGATCCGGGCTGCCAAGCAGCTGGCTCAACGCTTGAGACCCCGTTCAACGTCCATTGCAGCGAGGGCCTCGACAACGACAGTTACGGCTACATCGACCTGGCTGACCCGCAATGCGTCGATGCCCAGGACACGTCGGAGCTGCCGCCTGCATGATGGCCGAGGCGTTCGCGGCTCAGGGCTGGCCGGCAGAGGTCGATGAAACCGGGACTGGGCTCACCGCCCCGTTCAACGCCCCGGGGAACCGGACCGCCGCCGTGGTTCGTCTCGCGCTACTCCGACCGATCGTTTTCATCCTCCTTGTCCCGGCCGGACCAGCCCACCCCAATGGTGGGAAAGCTGGTTGCGACCTCGCCGGGGTCGTTCTCGTCCGGCCGCTCCAGTTCTTCGTCCGACACTGGCGGGGCTCCTGGTGTATCAGGCATAGCTCCCTACTCTTCTTGGCTGGTCGAGCGCTTGCGTCCGCGGTATACGCGCATGCTCGCACTTCTCACCGCTGGCGTTCCTGGGGAAGCGTGAGACGGCACAATCGTATCGTATCGATGCGAAGACAGCGGCGCTGGCCCGGTGCCGGCGTGCAAGGACACACTCGATAACGATGGTGACGGATTGGTGGATCTGGCCGACCCCGGGTGCGGCACCGATCCCAACTCCGTCACCGAAGCGACCCCCTGAGGCACCCGTGGCGATTAGCAGTCAGCACCTGGGCGAACTGCAGACTAAGAAGCTGCGGGTAGTAGTCGACCAACTCGCTGGCCGGTTCTCACCTCTTCGCGAGCTGATTGCCGAAGCCCTCAATCAGGCCAACCTGGCAACTGAGAAGTGCCGGGAGGAAACCGAGCGAGGCCTGGAAGCGCTCAGGCAAGAACGAGCCGGCTCACAGCGAGCACTTGACCGCTACTTTGCCGCTTTCGAGGAAGGAAGCCGGTCTCCCGCTCAATGTAGAGAGAGGATCGGGGCGCTACACCAGAGGCTGGATTAGCTTGCCGCCGAGGAGGTATCTCTCAGCGGAGAGTCCATGACGATGACGCAGGCCTCGTTATCGCCGAGGACCTCGCCAAGTGAGCGCAAGACCTTCCAGGCTTGTTGCTGGCGGGTTCTGCGCAGCAGCGAAAAGCCTTGCTGCGTAGATTGATCCAAGAACTCCGGGTGATAAGCCGCCACGAGATCGTCCCCACCTACAGGATTCCGGCGCTGGTTCGCGCACCGTCAGATCAAGTGGAGCTAAGGGGATTCGAACCCCTCGCCTCCGCCATGCCATGGCGGCGCTCTACCAAATGAGCTATAGCCCCGTAAGGGACGAGTTTACCAAGATCACGGTCGGC
>DATLGQ010000096.1:0-11653 GCA_035540435.1 Fimbriimonadaceae bacterium | reverse complement strand
GGTAAACTCCCCCCATGGATCTCGGATACTTCTCCTACCCCAGCCCCCCCAACGAGCCGATCTTGCACTACGCGCCCGGTTCGCCCGAGCGCAAGCGACTCGAGGCGGCGCTCAAGGAGCTCAAGAGCCGGCAGGTCGAGGTGCCGATGGTGATCGGGGGGCGCGAGGTGCGTACCGAGCACCGGATCCCGTTCCACCCGCCGCACGAGATCGGCCACACGCTTGGGCACTACTACCAGGGCGAGGCTTGCCACATCCAGGATGCCATTGACGCGGCGCTCGAGGCGGCGCCGGCCTGGTCGAGCATGAGCTGGGAGAACCGAGCCGCGATCTTTCTGAAGGCGGCGGAGCTGCTGGCGACGAAGTATCGGCCCTACATCAACGGCACGACCATGCTGGGGCAGAGCAAGAACGTGTTTCAGGCCGAGATCGACGCGGCGTGCGAGAGCGCGGACTTCCTGCGCTTCAACGTTCACTTCCTGAGCGAGATCTACAAGCAGCAGCCGGTGAACGCGCCCGGCATGCACAACCGGCTCGAATATCGGCCGCTGGAGGGGTTCGTGCTGGCGGTGACGCCCTTCAACTTCACCGCTATCGGCGCCAATTTGCCCACCTCGGTCGCGATGTGTGGGAATGTGGTGGTCTGGAAGTGCGCCCAGACCCAGGTCTATAGCGCCCAGATGACCATGCAGATCCTGATGGAGGCGGGTCTGCCGCCTGGGGTTATCAATCTGGTGCTGGCGGATGGGCCCACGACGGGCGATATCTGCTTCAGCCATCCCGACTTCGCCGGAGTTCACTTCACGGGCTCGACCGGCGTGTTCAACGCGATGTGGAAGAAGGTCGGCGAGAACATAGGCACCTATCGCTCGTATCCCCGGATCGTGGGCGAGACCGGGGGCAAGGACTTCGTGCTGGCTCATCCCTCGGCCGACGTCGACGCGGTGGCGACGGCGCTGCTGCGAGGGGCCTTCGAGTATCAGGGTCAGAAGTGCTCGGCCGCCTCGCGCTGCTACATTCCCAGCAACATGGCGAAGGAGGTGCGCGACAAGCTGGTGGAGGGCATCAAGAGCTTCAAGATCGGCTCGGTCGAAGACTTCTCGTGCTTCGTGAACGCGGTGATCGACGAGAGGAGCTTCGACAAGCTGGCCGGCTACCTGGATCGCGCCAAGCAGGATGCGGACGCGAAGATCCTGGTAGGGGGCGGCTACGACAAATCGAAGGGTTACTTCATCGACCCGACCGTGATCGAGGTGGACAACCCCAAGTACGTCACGATGTGCGAGGAGCTCTTCGGGCCGATCCTCACCATGCATGTGTACGATGAGGGTCGCTTTGAGGAGACGATGGAGCTCGTGGACACGACGTCGCCCTACGCGCTCACCGGTGCGATCTTCTCGCAAGACCGCTACGCGATCGAGCGGGTGACCCACCGGCTGCGGCATGCGGCAGGCAACTTCTACGTGAACGACAAGCCTACGGGCGCCGTGGTGGGGCAGCAGCCTTTCGGTGGCGCGAGAGCGAGCGGCACCAACGACAAGGCCGGGTTTATGCTCAACCTCTACCGCTGGCTCAGCGCGCGCACCATCAAGGAGACTTTCAACCCGCCCACGGACTACCGCTATCCGTTCATGCTGGCTTCCGAGAAGAGCGGCGGATTCTAGGTCAAGGGCCAGCCGATGATCAACGACCTGCGGCACCGGGTTCGTCAACACGGGGCGCCGGTGTGCGCGCTCCTCATAGGGGCGTGGGTGGTCTCGTTTCTAGCCGCGTGGTTCACGGGCGGCGGGTTCCTCCCGCATCTGACCTTCATGACCGGCGATGCGGGGAGCGAGCCGTGGACGTTCCTCAGCTACCCGCTGGTCGTGCCGCCTGACGTCAATGGCTTCATCAGCCTGATCTTCCTGGGCTTTTGGATGTGGAACATCGGCGGGCTGGTCGAGCGAGAGCTGGGTAGCGCGAGGTTCGGAATCTTCGTCGCGGTGTTCACGCTGGCGTGCTCGATCTCACTGCTGATCGGCGCGACCTTGTTGAGTCGATTCGGCTTCCTCTATGGTGGGTGGTTCATCGCCTCAGCCTGCACGGTCGTTTGGGGCACGCGGTACCCCAATCAGCAGGCGATGTTCATGCTGTTGCTTCCGATCCAGGCTCGGTGGCTCGCGATCATTTCGGTCGCGCTGGTTTTCTTCGGGACCGAGCCGAAGGAATTGGCGCCCTTCGCCGCGTTCCCGCTCCTGGCGGTGCATGTCTATGCGCGAGGGCGGTTCCCCGGCCTCAGCTATGGAGGTGGCACGACGGCCGCCTCCAGCCCGTACAAGAAGGACTCGGCTGGCGACAAGCGCTACTTCGAAGAGGTGCGGCGCCGCGAGCAAGAGCGGGCCGAGAGGGAGCGTCTGCGAAAGCTTTTCGAGAGCTCCCTCTCGGACGAGAAGGATGACGACCGCTAGCGGCGGGCGGCCATCTTGAAGGTCCGGTTCACGACGGTTTCCATCCCCGCTCCGTTCCGGTAGATCGCTTTGATGTAGTAGGTGCGTTTGAACCGCAAGTTCAGCCCTAGCAGCTTGAACCGGTTGGTGTCCGGCACGATCTCGGTGAGCGGGTAGATGTCGGCTTCGCCCGGGGCAGATCCGATCTGGATCTTGAAAGAGTCCAGCCCGGTCTCGGTGTCGTAGCCCCAGTGGACGATCTGGATCTCTCCGCGGTCCACGACGGCGGGAGTGATGAACCTGGCCACTGTCGGAGGGGTTTCATCCCAGGTGAACGTTCCGCACCAGAAGTCGCATCCGGTGAAGTCGCTGCCCGCCTTGACGAGGGCCTTCTTGGCCTTTAGCTGGCCAAAGGGCGCGGTGCTCACTGTGTACTCGCCCGGAGGCATCTGGTCGAAGCGGTACGTGCCGTCCGCTCCGGTGGTGGTGCTGAACGTGGGACCGCCCTTGGTCGCTCGGACTTGCACGTTGGCGACGGGAGTGGCGTTGGAATACACCATTCCTTCGATGGCTCCGACCAGCGCGCCGCGCTCATCCGAGTTGAAGAGCAGACCCTCGATGTTCAGCGAGCCGTAACCCTGGTACGGCTCCCAGCCACCGTTGGGGGCTCCCATGACTCCGATAGCCGACTTCTGGAGCGCGCGATAGGCCTGCACGTTCACCCACCCCTGATCGCGGCGCAAGCCGTACTTGCCGTAGTAGAGACCTGCTGCGCCCGCCACCTGGGGGGCGGCCATGGAGGTGCCGGCCAGATACGCGTAGTTGAGTTTGTAAGGCGGGTTCAGGATGGGATGCTGGTTAAGCGTGCCGGACGTCCGCATCGCCGTCGACCAGACGAACTGAATGGTCATCGAGAACGTGGTGCCGTCGAAGAACACCAGCACGTCGCCACCGGGCGCCGCGATGTCGACGTAGCGACCGAAGCCCGAATAGGTGGCCACCGCCGGCACGTAGTCGGGTCCGTTGGCTGAGACGCCCATAGCGCCACTGCAGGCGGCCGGATAAATCGGGCCGAGATCGCCGCCTCCGTTGCCGTCCTCGTTCCCGGCCGCGATGACCAGGCATCCCTTCTGCCACGCATGGGTGACCGCGTCTTGGAAGAGCTGTGAGTAGTCCTCTGTGCCGATGGAAAGGTTGATGATGTCGGCGCCGTTGTCGGCGGCATAGAAGATAGCGGCGGCAGCGTCGGCGTCGGTGCCGACACCCTGGCTGTCGAACACTCGCAGCATCATGCCCTTCGAGTTGTAGCCGGTGCCGATGACGCCCTTTCCGTCGAAGCCCCCGTTGTTGCCGCTGGCTACGGCCAGACCCAGGACGTGGGTGCCGTGGCCGTGGGCGTCTTCAGGAGACCCGGCCGGATCCAACTCGCCGAAACGGAACTGCTTCGACAGGGCGTGGACGAGCTGGCCGCCGGCGCCGACGTCGCTGGACATGCCGCCGGCGTTGATGAAGTCGGGGTGGTTCATGTCCGCGCCGGTATCGATCACCGCGATCAGCGGGGTGTCGACCGGCTTGTTCGCGGCGGTGTACCACATGTTGGGGAAGTCGCTCCAACCCTCGACCGCCATCGTGTCCACCAGGTGCCAGAGTCTGCGGAACGGAACGATCTCTTCGGTGGACATGATCAGTTCCTCGTCGTCCTCCATGTAGTAGAAGTCCGGGTCGTTCGGATCGGTCCAAAGAGGAAAAACGCGATGAACGGGCTGGGCGTAGGCGATATTGGGATCACCCTTGAGCATCTTGGCGGCGACTCGTGGATCGACCTTGCTCGGGATCGTCCACAGTGTCCAGCCGGTATGGGCGATGCGCGAACGGAACTGGCCGCCGAAGAGCTTGGTTTGGGCTTCGAACTTTTGAGCCGTGACGCTTTGGGCCAGCGAAGCTGCGTAACTGGGCCGATACTTCACCAAGAGCTGGCCCGGCATGATGCCGCTCTTCTTGCCGGCGATCCGAACGAAGAAAGCCTGGGGATCCTTCGGAAGACCCTCCGCGAATGCCGACACGGTCAGGGCCAAGACGAACAGGAACGCGAATCGCTTCATGAGCTCCACCTGCAATTTAGGCTGGGATGATCTTCAATTGTAAGACAACTGAAACCGGAATCCCAAGTGCGAAGTTGCCGAGACGCCTGCCACGCCCATGGCCATGCGAGTTTCGGTCGCTGAGGCCGCTACGGGGACTGAATGTCGGCGATCCGCTCTCGGACCAGCAGGACTGCACAGGGTGCGGAACCTACCACCGCGGAGGAGACGCTGCCCAGCAGGAAGCGTTCGACGGCGCCGTGTCGGCCAGAGCCGAGAATGATCAGGTCGGCCGCATGCTCCCTCGCCTTCTGGGTGAGCACTTCCGCCCCACGGCCTAGATCCGTCTCGCCCCGCACGTCCGGACAGAGCCCCTGCAACTCGGCAACCGCATTCGACGCCAGCTGGTCGCCCCTCTCCCGGTCGTACTCGTAGGTGCGGGCGAATATCTCGGGATCGATCCCAGCTGGGATGGCATCCACCGGCTCCGCGACCACGACGATGATGCGCTCGCAGCCGGAGGCGAGGGCACGTGTCCGAGCAAGCGCATGGCGCGCGCCGTCCGTTCCGTCATAGCCCAGCACGATCCTCAAGCCGGCTTTAGCCTTCAGGGACTGCAGGGCTGCCTCGGGCTCTGCCTCCTGGTCGATGCGGGCGATCAGGACGCTGCAAGGCGCCTCGTGCGCCAATCCTTTGGCCACGCTTCCCATCAAGAGGCTCAGGAGACCTGTTTGACCATGGCTCCCGATGGCGATCAGGTCGTACCCGTTCTCTTCCGCGAAATGGCGAATGTTCGCGACGGGGTCTCCTTCCAGCACCAACGATTCCGTTTGCAGGCCCTTCTCTGCTAGGCGCTGGGCCGCATCTGCCGCGATGTCGGCAGCGGCCCTTTTGCCTTCGTCCCACGCTTCGGTCGCCTGTTCGGCGGCGGCGAAGGGTGAGATCGGCTCCAAGGCCGTGGCCATGAGATTCGGGGCGGGTACCGACATCACGACCGTCACCGAAGCGTCCGGCGGAAGCAGCTTCTCGACCACCACTTCAGCCAGCCGTGAGTAGATCGAGCCGTCGGTTCCGAGCAATACCTTCATAGGCGGTTGCAGGCTACCCCGCGGGATGCACCGTCCCTATGACCTCGCCAAACCCGATCGTGTAGCCCTCCCCCTGGGCCCATGCGGTCATCGCCACGGTGTCGCCGTCTTCCAAGAAGGTCCGCGTTTCACCAGTCTCCTCCATCAGCAGGGGCTTTTCGCCTTTCCATGAAGCCTCCAGCATCGATCCGAACTGCCCCTCCTCTGGCCCGCTGATCGTACCGGTGGCGTAGAGGTCGCCGGGCTCGATGATGGTGCCGTTCGAAGCCTGGTGGGCGAGCTGCTGCGCCATCGACCAGTAAAGGTGCTTCGTGTTGCTTCGGCAGATGACCTGTGGCTTGGTCATCTTGTCGGTCTTGAGGCTGACCTCCAGTTCGATGTCGTAGTGCCACGGTTGGGTCGCCTGGAGGTAGGGCAGCGGCTCGGGGTCTTGCGGCATGCCCTCGATGCGGAACGGCTCGAGGGCGTCGAAGCTGACGATGTAGGGGCTGACGCTGGTGGCGAAGCTCTTGGCTAGGAAGGGACCGAGCGGCTGATACTCCCACCGCTGAATGTCGCGCGCGGACCAGTCGTTGACGATTACCATGCCGGCCGCGTACTCGGTGAACTCATCCGGCTCGATTCCGCGACCTTCGCTCGTTCTGCCAATGTAGAAGCCCATTTCGAGTTCGAAGTCAAGCTCGCGACTCGGCTCGAAGACGACGTTCTCCCCCCGCTTCTGCTGTCCGCGGGGTCGCTTGATGTCGGTGCCGCTCACGAAGACGGTGGAGGCGCGCCCGTTGTAACCGATGGGCACATGTCGGTAGTTGGGGAGCAGCGGGGCTTGCTCTGGACGGAACATCCTGCCGACGTTCGAGGCGTGATGGATGCCGGAGTAAAAGTCGACGAACGCGCGCGGGCTGACCGGCAGTGTCAACTGGACCTCTTCGAGAGCTAAACAGGCCTTGCGCACCTGCTGTCGCACCGCGTCGGGGGCTGGACTGTCGGCGCGCAGCATCTCGTAGAGAGCTTGTCGCACCACTCTCCACGCGTCGGGCGAGACATCGGCGGGCGGCAGGCTGATGCGCTCGAGGTCGAGGAACCGATCGCCAATCCTCGAGAGCCAGCGCGCTTCGCCTTGAACGAGGCCCCGCGTCAAGGGCAGGTTCTGGATAGGGAAGTGGCTGCCCTCGGCGACGTCCAGCCAACTTCGCGCATCGGTAGGAACCGAGAAGCTCACAGCAGACCTGCCCTCCGAAGCCCGTCCACGGGTTCGTCAACCGAGCAAGACCCAAATGCGACGAAGAGTTCGCGCGCGGCGCGCACGTCGTTCTCAGTCGCCGTGAGCTCCCGCCATGCGATCCCGCTGCCAAAGCCGAAGGCGTGGCGCTCCTCGAGCACCTCTTGCAGCTCATCCCGCGAAAGGTCGTGCGCCTCCATGAGAGCCGCCCCCACGAGAACGTTGAGGAACCCATGAGCCATGGCGTCCATACCAGGATGCTTCCGGTAAAGCGGCTCGTGCAATCCGGCGGTCAGCTTGTACGAAAGGTCCAGATGCGAGCACTCGCGAATGAAACCGGCAAGGGCATGGCTTGGCGGAAAGGCCGAGGGCTCCAGCCCGCCCGTTCTGGCCTTGGCTCCCATCCAATCGGTCTCGGCGATCGCCGCAAGCGCTTCGTCGAGACCCTCCGCGAGCGGCACCTCCAGGTACGCCTCCACGCCGCTGAAGCCCTCCAGGTCGGCAATGGCTGCCGGCGTTTCGGCAAGCGACGGCGTGCGCACCTCGAAGGCCTCCACCGACGCCCGCTCGCCGGCGGCGTCCTGGAAGGCGTTCATGTGGCCGATATCCTCTTCCAGCGCCGCTTCGAAGGTCTCCAAAGTTGAACCTCCGGTGCCGACAACCCCAACCGGTACCTCCACCTCCGATCCCTGGTGGTCGAGCTCCGACTCCAGTTCGAGCAGGCGACCGGCCGGGCAAAGGAATCGACCGAGCATCCACTCCTCGGGTCCCTGAACGTATCGCAGGTACCTCGAAACCGCCTCCCGCATCGAGTGCTTCGCCGGCGGAAAGAGCCCGGCGTAGTCGATGACTCCGTCCAGAAGCGTACGCAGCGCGCTCTGCATGCCGCAGTTTAGACCACGGGGCTCGGGGGCTGGAGGAGCGGGCGCACCTCAGAGGCGGGCGTCGATCTCGAGTGAGGCGTGGACGAATGCGAAGGGCGGTCGATGCACCCCGCGCTCGGTCACGATAGCTGAAATCAGCTCGCCCGGCGTGACGTCGAAGGCCGGATTGAAGACCGGGCAGCCGCCCGGCGCGACGCAGATCCCTTCCACGTCGGTCAGTTCCTCCGCGCCGCGCTCCTCGATGGGGATGAGCTCACCGCAGGCCAGAGTCGGATCGAGGGTGCTGGACGGCGCGGCGATGTAGAAGGGGATGTCATGGTGCCGCGCGAGGACGGCCAGCGAGTACGTGCCGATCTTGTTGGCTGAATCGCCATTGGCGGCGATCCGATCGGCTCCGGCGATGACAACGTCGACTCTTCCGGACCGCATAATCGAACCCGCGGCGCCGTCGGCAATGGCGTGGAAGGGGATCTGTTCCTTCGCCAGCTCCCATGCGGTCAGGCGCAGACCCTGTTGCCGCGGCCGGGTCTCGCAAGCGTAGACGTGGATGTTCTTGCCGGCTTGGTGGGCGGATCGGATGACCCCAAGCGCCGTGCCGTGCCCCCCGGTGGCGAGAGCGCCGGTGTTACAGATCGTGAGCACGTTGGCGCCCTGGGGGATCAGAGCGGAGCCGTGGCGACCGATGGAGAGATTCGCTTCGAGATCCTCGGCGGCGATCCGCGCGGCTTCCAGGAGCACCGCATCGAAGGTCCAGTCGGGCAATCCCTTGATGCGATCGATCGTCCAGAAGAGGTTGACCGCGGTGGGCCTGGAGGCTGCGAGTCCCGCCGCCGCCTCTTCCCGGGGATCGCCCCGCAGGGCCGCCAGCGCCATGCCGTAGGCGGCGGCGATGCCGATCGCAGGCGCGCCACGCACCGCCATGTCTCGGATCGCGCGCGCCACCTCCTGCCAGGTGCGGCATTCCAACCACTCCTCGCGTGCCGGCAACCAACGCTGGTCCAGCATCAAGAGCCGGTCCTCCTTCCATTCGAGCGCCCTGATCGTCACCATCTTATTGTGACGTCGGGTTTCGGGCTCGGCCATAATCGCCACATGTTGCGAGCGATCCTTTTGGGGACGATCTTGAGCTTTGGCATTGGCGGCTGCGGCGACTCTTCGCAAGGAGATTTGACCGCAGGCAGCACAGAGACATCCAGGTCCGATGGGGCCATGGCGAGCCGGGAACCGGCAGGGGAGACGATGGACGAAAGCACGACGACCGAGCAGACTGGCCTGGGCAGCACCGCCGCTCCAGGCGCGACCCCCCCGAAAGCGGGCGACGAGGTCGCGGTCATGGAAACCAACCACGGCCGCATCGTGCTCAAGTTCTTCCCGGACAAGGCGCCCAAGCACGTGGAGTCGTTCAAGAGCCTGGCCAAGAAAGGTTTCTATGACGGGACCAAGTTCCACAGGGTCATTCCGGGCTTCATGATCCAAGGCGGCGACCCGAACTCCAAGAGCGACGACCGCCGCATGCATGGCTCAGGCGGACCAGGCTACCAGTTGCCGGCGGAATTCAACGACATCAAGCACACGCCGGGAATCCTGAGCGCTGCCCGCACCGCCGATCCCAATAGCGCCGGCTCCCAATTCTTCCTGATGCACAAGACCGCACCGCACCTGGACAACCAGTACACGGTCTACGGTCAGGTCGTGGAGGGAATGGACGTGGTGGAGAAGATCGTGAACCTGCCGCGAGACGATCGCGACAACCCGCTAGCCGAGAACCCGGCGATCATCAAGAGCGTGAAGATCGAGAAGTGGCCGCTGAAGGGCTGAAGAGATGGACAGTTGGCGGTTGGCAGTCCGCGGTTGTTGGAGTTGAGCTCTAGCCTCAGCAACTCCAACTCCAAGCTCCAAACTCCAAACTCTAAAACTTCAATCTCGGCGTGAAGTCCGTGTCGGACCTGACCTGACGGCAGTAAGCCGCCATCAGCCGGGCACAGTTCTCGACGTCGGTCAGCGAGAGCATCTCGCAGGGCGTGTGCATGTACCGTAGCGGGACGCCCAGGATGCCGACCGCCATGCCGCCCATGTTGATTTGCATGGCGTTGCCGTCGGTGCCCGTTCCAGCCGGGGCCACGTCGACCTGATAGGGAATCTCCTCAGCGGCGGCCGCCTCCTCGATCATGCGGAATACGATCGGGTTCGCGTTCGCCCCCCGCATGACGCTCGGACCTTTGCCGATGTCCAGCGTGCCGTGGCGGGTCTTCGAGACCGTGGGATAGTCGATAGCGTGGTTGACATCCACCGCCAGCCCGCTTTGAGCGGCGATGCCATAGGCCGCGGTGCGCGCCCCTCTTAGTCCAATCTCCTCCTGCACGGTCGCCACCGCGTACACGGCCACGCCGGGATCGAGGCCGCCATCCTCTTTCAGTAGACGCAGGGCCTCCCCCACGATGAACGACCCCATCTTGTTGTCGAAGCCCCGGGCGGTTGCTCGGTCGCCTTTGAGATGTTCGAACTCGTACTGGTAAGTCGCCACGTCGCCCAGCCGGATGACTTCCTCGACCTCGGCCTTCGAGGTAGCGCCGATGTCGATCCAGAGGTCCTTGATCTCGGGCTTCTTCTTGCGCTCGTCCTCCTCCAACAGGTGGATCGCTTTGCGACCGATGATGCCGGGCACCCGCTCCTTGCCATGCACCCACACTCGCTGCCCGACCGGAATCACGCTGTCGTGGCCGCCGATGCCGCTGAAGTACAGCAACCCCTCATCGCTGATGTAGTGGATGATGAAGCCGATCTCGTCCATGTGCCCAGCGAGCATGACCTTCATCTGGGCGTCGGGATTGGCGATCGCCCACACGTTGCCGTGCACGTCGGTGTGTATCTTGTCCGCGAAGGCCTCGGTGTAGGCGCGGTAGACCTCCGCGGCGCGCTCCTCATAGCCCGAGGGCGAGGGGACGTCGACGATCTCCTTCAGGAACTGCAGCGATTCTTTACGCATCGCTGCGAATCATGGCATGAAGATGCTCGAGGCCGGAAGCATGGATCCCCAACCCACCGCTAGCGGCTGGATCGGCGGATCGGCATCCTCGCAGGAGCTCGCACGATCTTGCGTAGCGCGGCCACCAGCAGCGTGCCGATCACCAGAAGATCGTCGAGCAGCCCCAGGACCGGAATGAAATCGGGCACGAGGTCCACCGGCAAGATCCCATAGAGCAGCGCCGCGATGAGGAGCACCTTCGCGGAGACGGGCAACACCGTGGAGCGCAGAGCCCGGCGGGCGAGAAACAGGTTGCGAAGCGTGCGGACGGCCTTCATCTCGGTTTCATACGCAACAAGCGGCCCCTGCGTGGCACCGAATGGCAAAACCACCTAACCATACATCACCTTGTGCAGCAGCGCCTTTTGGGCGTGAAGTCGATTCTCCGCCTGGTCCACGACCCGGCTCTGGGGCCCGTCGATGACGTCGTCCGTGACCTCGAATCCACGTCGGGCCGGCAGGCAATGGAGGAAGATCGCGTCCTTGGCCGCCAGGCGCATGACCTCGGCATTCACCTGATACTCACGGAAGATCTTGAGTCGATGCTCTTGCTCGTGCTCGTCGCCCATGCTGATCCAAACGTCCGTGTAAACCACCTGCGCGTCCCTCAGGCCGGCCTCCAGGTCGTCCGTCTGGTCGAGGCCCTCCATCTCTTCGAGTCTGAAGTTCTCGGGGCCGCAGATGGTGAAGGAATACCCGAGGCGCGTAGCCAGCTTGGCGAGCGACCTGGCGACGTTGTTGCCATCGCCCACATAGGTGATCTTCACCCGCTCCTCGCCGAAGGCCTCCTGAATGGTCTGGAGGTCGGCCAGCGCCTGGCACGGATGCTCCATCTCGGTGAGCGCGTTGATCACCGGCACGTCGGCGTGCTCGGCAAACTCGAGCAAATCGCGGTGCCAGTAGAGGCGGGCCACGATCATGCTGGACCAG
>DATLGQ010000095.1:0-8693 GCA_035540435.1 Fimbriimonadaceae bacterium | reverse complement strand
CCGTCGCCGGACCTGGGGTGGGCGGGGATGGAGCGGGAGTCCCTGCTGAGACGGGGCCCTGTGGGCCTCGTGCTGATGCTGGCACTGGTTCATCATCTGGCGATTGGCAACAACGTTCCGCTGACGAGCGTTTTCGAGTTCGCCTCAGCCTGTGGTGAGTGGCTGATCATCGAGTTCGTGCCGAAATCGGATTCGCAGGTGCGCAAGATGCTCGAGGCCCGGAAAGACATCTTCGATGGCTACCACCAAGAAGGCTTCGAAGACGCGGCCGCCCGCTTCTTCAGCATCGTCGATCGGAAAGCGATCCCAGGCACCGAACGGACCCTGTACCTCATGAGGCGCCCTGCTTGAAGGCTCGGGCAATCCACCCTCCGCTCGTCGCACTGCTACCGCTGCTGGCGGTGTATAGCTCGAATCAGCGGATGGTGCTGCTGGAGGACCTCTGGCGCCCAGCCGTCGTTGCGGTGGTCGCCGCGCTCTTGCTCTGGGGCCTCTTGCGACTCTTCCTGCGCGACCAGGAGCGGTCGGCGGTGGCGGCTTCCTGCCTCATCGTCACCTTCTTTGGGTACTCCATCGTGGAGGGGGCACTCGGGTTCTATGGCCGCTGGGCCCCCTGGGTCTGGCTTCCCCTCTCGCTCATCTTGACCGTGGTCTTGGTGTCGAAGCTGAAGGCGACCAAGGCGCTGAACTTCTTCGCCGTCACGGCTACCCTGGTCGCTCTAGCGCAAATCGGCTGGGGGCATTACAGCCTCTCGCGACAGCACGTGCTGGTGCTTGAACAGGCCGGAACGAGGGCGGCCCGTCCAGACTCGCCGGACGTGTTCTACTTCGTCCTCGATGGGTATGGCCGAAGCGACGCCCTGCAGGCGTCTGTCGGCTACGACAACTCTTCTTTCATCCGCGAGCTTCGAGAACGGGGGTTTTACGTCGCGGATCGGGCTGTAGCCAATTACGTCCAGACGGAGCTCAGTCTGGCGGCGACGCTCAACCTGGATTGGATCCAGAACTTGCTGCCTCAAGCGGGTCCGGGCACCGATCGCCAAGTGCTCGAGCGACTTGTCAACAACCCGTCGGTGCTGCGAGACTTCGCGAGTCGCGGGTATGAGACGATCGCCGTTACCAGCCGATTCCCGACGGTCACATTCGACGGAGCCGAGCGCGACTTGATCTACGAACCTGCGGGCGGTCTCTCGTTATTGGAGGCCACTTGGCTGGGGTTGACGCCGCTCAAGTTGGAGAGTCGAACCATGGGTTCGATGTATCGCCAGCGATGGCATACGTTGTCGAAGGTGTTCGACCAGTTGGAGGGCCTGGCGCAGCGGCGTTCGCGTCCACGGTTCGTGCTGGCCCACATCCTCGCGCCGCATCCGCCGTTCGTGTTCGACGAGGAAGGCAACTTCGTGCGGCAGCCCGGGCCATTCGGCTTCTGGGATGGCAGCGACTACCTGGCGCACATCGGCAACGCGGAGGACTACCGACAGCGGTACGCCAAGCAGGCTACCTACCTCAACAAGAGGCTCCTGCGCATCGTCGACAAACTGGTTGCTGCCTCCGGCGATAAGCCGGTCATCGTTCTGCAGGGGGACCACGGGGCCAAGTCCGGTCTCGATCAGAACTCGCTCGAGAACACGGATCTGACCGAGTGCTTCCCGGTTCTAAGCGCGTTCCTGGTGCCGAGTGGGATCCGTGAGAAGTTCTATCCGGAAATCTCGAACGTGAACACGTTCCGAGTTCTCATCGAGGGCCTCTTTGATGAGCCTCAGCCGCTTCAGGATGACCGAAGCTGGTACTCCACCTACCCGGAACCCTTTGTTTTCACCGAGGTCACTGAGGCGCTTCGCTGAGGGCTTTGGCTGCGCGCCTGGCCGCCTCGCGGAAATCGTCATCAGTGTTGAGGATGTCCGGGCCAAAGCGAACGAAGCCGCTGCGCGCATCCGCGTTCACACCATCTTCTTTGAGCCTGCCCACCAGCGTCGAAGCGTGCGGGTGCGGCAGGAGAGAGAACGCTCCGAAGCGAGCCGGCTCGTCAGGTTCAAACAGCTCGACGCCCTCGAAACGGAAGGCGTCCCTGAGCTGCGACTGTCGCTCGAAACTGTACGCCCGCAAGCGTTCCACCCCGAGCGCGAGAGTCAGCTCCAGGCCCGCCCGAGCCTGGTAGTAGGTTAAGACGGGTGGCGTCGACTCCAGCCACGCGTCGCCCGACGCGGAGGCCAACGGCGCCTCAGGGCGTTCATACGAGAACGGATCGAGCTTGGCGAACCAGCCGGTGTCGAGGGTCCGCAGTTCACGACCGACGATGGAGGGGGCGAGCGCGAGCCAGCACGCGCCGGGCCCCCCACGCGTGTACTTGTAGGAGCCTCCGATCAGGAAGTCCGCTTGAAGGCTCTCCATCGTGAAGGGCAGAACTCCAGCGGAGTGATAGGCATCCACCAGCAGCAGCGCTCCCGCCTCCCTTGCTCGGGCGGCGATCGAGGGCACATCTTGGAGGACTTGGCCGGTCGCGAAGAGGACGTGCGACACCACCACGAGATCGGTTCCAGGTCCGATGGCTTGGCAGATTCGCTCCTCGTCGACCCTGTTGACGGCGCCTCCGAACTCAGGTTCGACCCACGAGATTTCGGCGCGGCCCTTGGACTGGTAGGTCTTGAGGATGAAGTCGATGCTGTCGAATTCTCCACGAGTGGCCACTACCCGAAGTGGTCGGAGCGAGCCATCTACCGGCAACGCATTGAGCACTGCGCGCAGCCCCTGGCCGGCAGAAGTCTTGGGAACCACCAGCCGCGGGTCGGTTATGCCGAGGAGATGCGCAACAGCGGCGCGGAATCGAGACTGCTCGCGCGGCCAGCCGTCGTCTTCCCACGCACCGTCCAAGCGCTCATACCATAGCCGCAGCCCCTCCAGCACGTCATCCTCCGTCTGATCGAGAGGCCTGCCAAGCGAGTGGTTGGCAAGGTAGATTTCGCCGCGAGACTGCTGCGCGCCCAGGGTACGCGAGAAGAGCGGAAAGACATGTTGACGCAGCGCATGTTCGTGAAGCGGCCCGTCGCCCATAGCCCGAACCGCGGCGCGAATGGCTGTGCTCACCGGCCGATTTCCGTTCGCACGTCCCAAAGCTCGGGGAAGAGGCGGATGTTGAGCCCCTGGCGGAGGAAGGGGACGCCTGAGCTTCCTCCGGTTCCGCTCTTGAAGCCGATGACGCGCTCCACCGTCTTCACGTGCCTGAACCGCCAGAGCGCAAACTGCTCCTCGACATCGATGAGCTTCTCGCACATCTCGTAGGCGTCCCAGTACTCCTCCGGCTTCTCGTACACCTGCTTGAACACCTGTACGACTGCGTCGCTTCCCTCATACGGCTGCGACCAGTCCCGCTCGACCGAGTGATCGGGGATGGCGAAGCCGCGACGAGCGAGGTGCCGCAGAAACTCGTCGTAGAGGCTCGGCGAATGGAGCATGCTTTCGAGCTCGGCGTACAGCTCCGGCTTGTGGTGAAACACCTTGATCACGTTTCGATCCTTGTTTCCCAGCAGGAACTCGATCATCCGGTTTTGAAACGACTGCAGACCACTGGCCTGGCCCAACACGCTTCTGAACTGCGCGTACTCGCTCGGAGTGAGGGTTTCCAGCACCGCCCACTGTTCGAAGAGCATCCGCTGAACCTGTTTCACGCGGGCGAGAATCTTGAAGCACGGCTCCAGGCGATCTTGGCGCACATGCTCGACCGCGGCTCTCAGCTCATGCACCGCCAGCTTCATCCAGAGCTCCGAAGTCTGGTGCTGGATGATGAAGAGCAGCTCGTCATGGTGCGCCGGTTGGGAGCGAGGCTCCTGCGCTGAAAGGATGAGGTCCAGCCGCAGGTAGCCGGGGTAGTCCATCCGGCTCTGGAAGTCCGTCTGAATGGAATCTTCGAATTGCCGCTCCGCCATGGTCCATTCGCACCATACCAGCACCTCTACAGGAGTTCGGCCGCGCCGAAGATCTCTTCTTTATCGAGTTGGAGGCGAATCGGCGGCACCTCGGAGCCGGGATCCAGGGCCGCCACCGCGTGCTCAACCGACGTGACAAGCCGCGGGTCCCGTCCGTCGGGCAACAGGGCGTCGATGCCGTCCGAGACGCGCCAAGCCATCAGCCGGCCCCCCACCCGGACGAGGTCGAGCCGACCGCAGTCCAGGCCGAGGGCCCCGAAGCAGCTCGCGATGTGAGTGTGCTCTTCAGGAGCAAACTCAGAACCGCAAAGGAGACGATCGCGGAACCTGAGACATGCGCCGGGTTCGGAAGGAGGGGCCGGCAAAACCTGCAGGTAGTCCGGATGATGGCCCGTCAGTAGGAGGCCCGCCCGCCATTCCAACACCTCGTTCGAGCGCGAGAGGCGAGGGCTTTCGCAGGGCTTGCCGGGTTGATCGGACCGCACGACCTGGTCCCCATCCGTCCCCCGCAGTTCAGCGATTCGAGAGGCTAAGGACTCTCGGCTGACCAGCCGCGCCACCCGATTCAGGATCGGCACTTCCGGCGGGAATCGACGCTGGACGACGTCCACGAGAGCTCGTTGCTCTCGGGGTGCCGCGAAGAGGGAGGTGAAGACATATGCGCCGAAAGGCAGCTCCTCGGACCGGAGAAGTTGGGAAGCCTCGATGAGCCGAACGTGCTGTTGGAGCCCAGGGTATCGAGCCAGTCGCTCGGGAGCGGCTTCTGCCTCGCATGCCGGGAGCACGAGGTAGACCACTCAGGCCACTCCCGCCGGTTTCAAATCGATGTCGAGAGGGATCGGCGGTCCCGTTTGCAGCCCCGCCGCCAGCGCCTGGCAACCTTCAATATAGGTGAGGTGCTTGGGCAGCCTCGTGATCCTCATCATTCGAGCCGACGCGAACATCGGGTTATCATTGATCTCCCACACTTGAATCCGCCCATCGACCACTGCGTAGTCGATGCGCCCGTAGTCGACTGCGGCCAACTCGAAGAGAGGTCGCAACAACTCCACGTGGGGATTCTGCTGATAGTAGGTGTCGGTGAGCCTGATTCCCTCCTCGTCCCGGATGGCGGCGCTCATCTTGGTCTCCCAATGGGTGGCCATCATCGCATGGTGTCCGAAGATGGCGTCGCCGATTCGAAATGCTCCGAACTTGATGTAACGTCCTCGACTGTCCTGGACGTTCAAGAACTCCACCACCAGGATGTTCTCGCGGCGAAAGCCGCTCAACAGCAGCCTCGAGGCTGCCATCCGCACCTGGTCCAAATCGTAAAGCAGTTCGGATCGGGCGCCGCCATGGTCGTTCTCGATTCGCACGAACACAGGGAACCTCATGTGTGGGCCGAGCTCATCCAGGCGGTAGACGTTGAAGTCGTTGATTCCCTTGTCGTAGAGGGCCCGCAGGAGTCCATAGCGGCCGAGCTGCCGGCGAGGGCTATTGAGCAGCCTCAGGCCGTCGACGGCTGTCAGCCGGTCCCAGATTCGAGCGGCCAGATCTCGCTGCGCGTCGTTCATTCTCTGGCAGTCGCCGAATACATATGCCGCGCGGGGAGCTACGCCCCGATCGAGCAACTCGCCATAGGTGGTTTCGGCGATTACCCTCGAAAACGAGTGTCCGTTGCGGCGCAGGAAGTTCTGCACGTGGCCGCGACCTTCTGGCAAGGTGAGGAAAATGACCATCAGGCATTGACCGCCTGAAAACCGGGGGCCCATCGCGAGACGATCACGGCGGCAGCCAAGTTGCCAGTCACGTTCAGCACGGTGCTGAGGAAGTCGATAATCGGATTGACCGCCTCGAAGAGCAACACGCCCTCGACGGGCAGGCCCGCGGCAACATACGCGCCCAAGGTTCGGCCGGTTCCGGCGCTTGGGAGACCCGGAGTGGAGAGGCTTAAGAGGACCACAGTCAAGACGAACACCAGCACCTGAGCAGGCTCGAGCACGACCCCGAACACGGCGGCCACAAACAGAAGACGCGAGGGGCTGGTGATCGTCCGATTGAGCTTCAGAAACGTCACCGCCATCGGCAGCACCACCTGGGTGGCCGGCGTCGGCAGGTTCATTCGCTGCGCGCTCTCGACCATCGTCGGCAGCGAGGCGAGCGAGGACCGCGTAGTCAGGGCTACGGCCTGGGCGGGCCAGATGGAACCGGCGAAGGACCGGAATGGGATGCGGCCAAGCAGCAGGACCGCGAGGTAAATGGCCAGAAGGAACGTGATCTGCAGGCCGGTGACGAAGCCAACGAACTCGAGAACTCCCACCCCCACGGCCCCGGCACCCTTCGCAGCAAAAGCGAACGCGAGTGCAAACGCTCCCAGCGGAAGCAGCATCAGCACCCACTGCACGAAGACCAAGATGACGTCGCGCAAAGTGCCGAGAAGTCCAAGTACAGCGAGGCGTCGGGGCTCATCGATCTGCCTCAGGGCCAAGGCGAACAGAATGGACACCAGCGTGATCGCCAGCATGTCGTTGCGGGCCATGGCGTCGAAAAGCTTGGGTGGGATGAGGCTGTCCGCCCACGAGCCTGCTTGGGCCGCCGTCTTGGCGGAGGCTCCGCCGGCCAGGGGAAGCGTTACGGCATCCGGCGCCGATGCCCGCAGGTAGAGGCCGCCCAAGCCGAGAGTCACGGTCAGACCGACCGCGATCAAGCCGCCGAAGGTCACGACAGCGCGAGCGGTCCAGCGTCCCAGATCCCTTCCCGATGGCAGGCCCGCGATGCCGGCGATCAGCAAAGCCATCGATAGCGGCACGACCGAGATCCGCAACGCGTTGGTCCATAGCCTGCCGATCTCGGAGATGAAGTCGACTAATGCGGGGGGTGCTTGCGTGCCGTGTGCGATCCCTCCCAGGACGAAGCCCAACAGGAGACCCAGCGGGCTGAGCGCTGCGAGCAAGGCCCCTACCTGCGGCTTGCTTCGCGGCTCCACGACGAAATAGTATCACGCGGCGACGAACTTGCTCAGGAACCGCCGCTGCCCTCGAGCCCCAAGATGGGCGCCTCACGTTTCATGGCTTCGATGACGTTCGCAACGTGCTGTTCGAGGGGCAAGCCGATCAACTCGGCTCCCTGATAGACCTCGCCGCGATGAACTCCCGCCGCGAAGGATGGGGTCTTCAGCTTCTTGAGGACGCTCTTGACTTCGACCTCGTGAATGCTCTTGCTGGGCCGAACGAATGTGACGGCGGCTATAAACCCGCTGAGCTCGTCGCAGGCGAACAGGTGCTTCTTGAGCGGCGTGTCTCGCGCGATGCCCAGCCAGTCGCAGTGAGAGCCGATCGCCTCGATGACTTCCTCGCGCCAACCCTGTTGGCGGAGGAGCTCCATTCCCCAAGAGGGATGCTCTGCAGGGTGCTGCTCATAGTCGAAGTCATGCAGCAGCCCGGTGATCCTCCAGGTCTCGGCATCCTGTCCGAGCCGGTCCGCGTACCAGCCGAGGCACGCTTCGACGCCCAGGCAGTGGCGACGCAGCGATTCGCTGGGAGAGTGCTCGTAAAGGAGGGTCAGGGCTTCTTCTCGGGTGTTAGGCATGCTCAAAGTTCTAGAAGCTAAGTCGTCAACTCGGACGTCGCCTTGGAGTATGACCAAGCAGCCCCGATGGCTTCCGTCCGCGCCTCCTCAGGTCCATGCCTAACAACCTGCTCCAGCCATAATCGAGTCATCCGGTGAGCAGCTATCCCGTCACGATGGGGGTGGAGGAAGAGGTCTTCGTGCTGGAACAAGGCCGAATGGTCCCGACGCTCCAGTCGCTCGACTATATGAGGCGGCTCCTGTGGGCCAATCCCAGACGCTACCGGAAGCACTGTGCCACCAACTTCGCCCGAGGTCGCGATCAGAAGGTTTGCTTCATGGGCTCGATCGAAATCTCGACGGGGGTACACGAGAACGTCGACTCGCTCATCGAGGATCTGATACAGAGGAGGACCGACTTTGCGCTGGCCACTCGCGGCGCCATGGTCGTCCCGGTCGGCTCGCTCTTTACGATCGACTCGCCATCCAACACGAGCGGGCTACACATCCATTTCGGCGTTCCTGCCAAGGAGCGGGCGCGGGTCTACGATAACCTCGCTTACTTCATGCCGGTGCTGGCGGTCGCATCCGCATCCTCCCCCTTCCGGAAAGGGACGCCCTTCGGGCTGAGCTACCGGATTGCGCGGCCCCACGCCTTGGGCGAGCTACGGGAGGACCGGGAGTATCGCTTTCAGGACATCATCGTCACCAAGCGGCTTGGCACCATCGAGATTCGGGTGCTGGATCCGGTTCCCGATATCGAGCGGCTACGGCACATTCTGCAAGCGGCACTCGCCGTCGCGCATTTCGCGGGCCGTCAGCCTTTCGACCGCTCCGAGCACAACCGGATGCGGGCGGATTGGGCGGAGCGTGGACTTACGCCATGGCTGGAGACCAGGCTGAGAGAGCTGCAGCAGGTTTACCCGTTCCCGCGGGGCCTCCTGGAGCGAACGTTCGCGCACGAGCTGAGGGAGATCGCTGAGAAGGATAGCTTTAGGGCCGCCTATCGCCGGGCAGACGCGGTCTGGCGTGAACCGACGGGCGTGCCCCTGGCGGAAAGGCCGCACTCGCGGATGAGGGTGCTGGCCGGCTTTGGGGGCTTCTATGCCGTGCGCCTGCCGTACATGGCGGTCAAGGGCTGGCGGGAGTGGCGGGGCCGTCCCCCGGCCTGAAGGATGACTCGCCTCGCGCTGCCGAGACGATCCGCGTTCGCCTTCAGCC
>DATLGQ010000094.1:0-2233 GCA_035540435.1 Fimbriimonadaceae bacterium | reverse complement strand
GTGCTCGCCCACGTTCTCTCGGTTCTAAAGGACGAAGGCGTGAACGTCCAGGAGATGGAGAACATCGTGCTGGGCGGGGCCAAGGCGGCCATCGCCCAGATCGCGCTCGACAAGCAGCCGTCGGCCGGTGCGATAGTGGCCGTGAAGAAGAACTCCGACATCTTCGACGCAAGCGTCCTGCCGATGCAGCGCGATCTCACGGCAGTGTGAACCTACTTGAGCTCGAACGGGACGAGGGCCTTGAGGATGACGCTGCCTCGAAACCGCTGGGCGTTTGGGTCCCCCACGATCAGGAAGTACTCGGCGCCCCGGTTGCCCGCCTTACGAAACGAGAGATAGGTGTTGACATCGTCCCCAGTCCGTACGGCGCGGCAGTTCAGCGCATGGTCCGCGTCGAGGTCGTAGCCGACTCCCGCGATGGTCTGCTCCCGGTGGCTGAAGTGGTCCACGATTTGGTGGTTCAGATTCAGGTAGAGCCTTCCGAACAGCCTCTTGCGACCACCGATCGAGATGCTCCGGTAGGGGCTCCCGGCTACGTGCCCCCATGTGCCGCCCACATTTAAGCCGTAGTAGCGCGCGCCGCGCGGGTAGCCGAAGAACGCGGAGTAGAAGTGGTCGCGCGAGTCGAGAAACTTCTCGCGCGAGTAGTTCAGGCTCATGGCCAGGCCATAGCGGTTGGTGGTGAAGAAGAATGCGCCATGGCCTCGGCGGTAGAACTCGCCATTGATCCGGTCGCTCTCGTTCAAAAAGAAGCCTCCGCCTGCGTCGTTCCAGTAGCCGCCCTTAAAGTTCCGGAAGTACACCGCTTCCATCGAGGCGGATCGGTAGTTGGATTCAGGGAAGAAGCCGAGACGCGGTCGGAAGTTGGCGTCCACCACCTGGTAGCTCGCGTTGACGTTGATTCCTTTCTGGGAAAACGACAAGTTCGCCAATGCGTTGTCGCCAGTTCCGAGGCCGGAGTCCCGCGAGCTCATGTTTCTCAGGAAGAGCGAGAACGGACCCATCTGGTTGAAGTAGGCGAGCAGGTAGGCGTCGTTCTCCAGCCCCGGGCGGCGCAGGCTCGTCACGGCGGCCCTCAGCGTCTGGTTGCGGGGCAGCGTGTGCGTCGCGGTCGCGGCGAAGGCGTTCTCCCGCCCAAAGTCCGTCGCATTCAGGGCAGCGAACGTGGTCGAACCACCCAGTTTGCCGTAGAGATTGATTCCGGCGTCGAAGGTGCGGATGCGCTGGCTGGCAAAGAGGGCCGAGTTCAGGTACTCGGCGCCCTCCAGGAAAAAGGGACGGGCTTCGTCGGCCAGCCGCTCGAAACGGCTGAACTCGAGGCCAAGGATCTGCGACTCGATGTTCCGGAAGTCGGGATTGATGGATCCCACCAGCTCGATGCCCTCCGTCAGGCTGGTCTTGAGGTCGAGCCCCGCGTTGGCGATTTCGTGCCCTCCCCTTTCGAAACCGCCGTACACGTAGGGTAGAAGCTTGAGGCTGCTTTCACGTGTCTGCGCGGGAACGTGAACTCCAATCCAACGTGGTGTGTGCTCCCGACGCCCCTGCCCGGTGAAGACATGCGTGAAGGAGCGGATTCCGCGGGCCCAGTAGCGAGACACGTTGAAGCGCAGGTCACGGGGTCCCGCCGCCGGCAACGGGAGAATGCGCCAAGGGATCCGCGCCTCTGCCTCCCAGCCTTCGGCTGTCCTTCTTCCCCGTGCCAGAAACTCGCCGCTCCACTCCCGCTTGAATGCCCTGCCTCCTGCCAAGCTGATGGAGGTGGCGCCCCGGGAATTGATGGTGAAGACGCTGAAGTCGGTGCCGGAGCCGCCGACGTCCAGGTGCAGCGAGACCGAATCATCCCCGCCGAGCGTGGTATTGGTGCGGTATTCCTCAGCCGCGATGCGCTGCGGCTGTGAATCGAGAAGTCGCGCGGCGAAGTAGATGTAGGTGTCGTCGTAAGCGAGCCAGAAGCGCCCCTGCTCGGGCGCCCTACTGCCGTCTTCCTCATCGTGCAGCCCCTCGAAGCCGGGTGCGTCGGCCCATTCACCGGTATCGTCCACCGCACCGTCGATGGTGGGCGGGGTCGTAAGCCTCTTGGCCGGCAGGACGTTCTGACCGACCGCTAACCCGGCAGCGAGGATCAGCAGCGGCAACAACAACGAGCGCATCGGAGCGTTGTACCGTCGGCGCTCTGCCGCAGGTTCCTTGCGCGCCACCAAATGGGACTTTTGCGGTCCCAGGATCGCTATGG
>DATLGQ010000093.1:0-4669 GCA_035540435.1 Fimbriimonadaceae bacterium | reverse complement strand
ATGACAATCCTTGCACCGTTGTGGGTGCCCTGGATGCTGCTGAAGGCCCGGCGGCGGAAGGAGCAGCCGAACTGGAAGGAGCGGATGGGGGACCTGCCCATCCAGCGCGTGAAAGGGGCCAAAAGGATTTGGGTACACGCGGTAAGCGTCGGTGAGGTGGTGGCGGCGCTACCCATTCTGCGGGAGACGAAGAGGCTGCTTCCTGGGCACGAGCTTGTTCTCAGCGTGACCACCAGCAGCGGCCACCAAACCGCGCGGGAGCAGGCGATGGAACTGGTCGATCACTTGATCTACTTCCCGCTCGACATACCGCGATTCCAATTGAACGCCATGCAGAGAGTGCAGCCCCAGGTGGTGGCGGTCATGGAGACGGAGCTTTGGATGAACTTCCTATGGGCCGCCAAGACGTTCGATGCGCGAACGCTTCTGATCAACGGGCGCATCAGCGACCGCTCGTTCCCTCGGGCGATGAAGCTTCGTCCGTTCTACCGCGCCCTCTTGCGATACCTGGACCGGGCCCTGATGCAGACCTCGACGGATCGCGAGAGAATCCTGGCGCTCGGAGCGACCGAAGCAGAGGTCTTGGGCAACTGCAAGTTCGATCAGGCGGTGGAGGGCCTCGATGCGGATCCCGACGAGTGGAGGGCGGAGCTGGGGTTTGAACCCTCTCGGCCTGATGGAGAGGTCGAAGATCCCGCCGAGCTCAGCGAGGAGAACGGAGTCGGGATGGCAGGGGATGTGGGCAAGAGCTCGGCCCCCCTACCCGTCATCGTCGTCGGCTCGACGCGCGGCGATGAAGAGGAGGATTTCGTGCTCGACGCGCTGGAGGGTGTGGAGGCGTACGTCATCCATGCGCCCAGACATCTCGAACGCGTCCCCGAGTTGGTGCAGAAGGTGCGAACGCGCCGGGGCGCGGTGGCTCTCCGATCACGGGGAGAGCACGGCCACTACCTGATCCTCGACACCTACGGCGAGCTCTCTCACGTGTACAGCGTCGCGGACCTGGTGGTGGTCGGCGGCGGGTTCAGCAACTTGGGCGGCCAGAACATTCTGCAGCCTCTTGCACATGGGAAGCCGGTGCTGCATGGTCCTCACATGCAGAACTTTGCCGCCGTCGCCGATTCCGCGCAGCAGGCGGGAGCGACGGTGGTGTGTTCGACCCCTGACGAACTGAGGAGGTCAATTCTCGAACTGCTCGAGGATAGGGCCCGACGGGACGTCATGGGGCAATCTGCCGCCCACGTCGTCAAAGCCAACCTAGGGGCGAGCAGGCGCTACGCGGAGGCTATCGCGGCGGCCGCCAAGGTATTCCCACAACCCTAGCTGGCTGCACGCAACGGTTGAAGGTCAGCAGCGCCCTCTCCTTGCCGCTGGGCGGCAAGGAGAGGGCATCGGGCTGGATCAGCGCCGCCCGTCTCCGTCGTGATCGTGATCGTGATCGTGATCGTCGTCGTGATCGTGGTCGAACTTGCCGCCGATGGAGGGCACCGGGGGCAGCTTCTCCGCCAGGGCGCGCTGCTCCGCGGTCGCTCTGGGCAGAAGCGTGGGCGCATTGGCGATCTTGAAGGCCACCACGGCGCTGTTGGTCGATGACTGCACCAGATACTCCGGGATGGCGTATTCCAGCTTGTCGTTCTGGGTGTGCCAGACGAACCCGTACTCGGCGCGGCCTCTCTCATGCCAGAAGAAGCCCGGCACGCCTACGGCATTGAAGGGCGCATGGTCCGAGCCGCCTCCACGCGGCATCGCGGGCGCGATGTCTACGGTCTGGGGCAGGTCGGGGAAGGCACGGCCCACCGACTCCATCGCTTCCCGCAGCATGGGCGCCATCTGCTCGACGCATACGACCCCGCCCTGATAGTTGGTGCCGCCATCGTCTACAAAGACTGCGGAGATCTTGTCGAGCTTGTCCTTGTGCATCTCGACATAAGCGCGGGAGCCGAGAAGGCCTTGCTCCTCGCCCGTCCAGAGGATGAACCGGATCGTGCGCTTGGGCTTGACGCCCGTCGCCATGAGGATCCTAGCCGCCTCCAGAGCGACCATGGTGCCGGTGCCATTATCCATGGACCCTTCCGATCCGGGGCCGTTCCAGCTATCGAGGTGGCCGCTGATGATCACCATCTCGTCCGGCCGCTCGGTGCCGGGGATATCAGCGATCACGTTGTAGAGCGGCACCGGACCCTTCAGGAAGCGGTTCTCGATGTCGAACTCGAGCTCCACTGGCCGGTACAGCTCGATCTGCTCGACGATTGCGTCATAGTCCGGCTTGGTCACGATGACCCTAACGTCTGTTGGGAGCTTGCCCCACTCGAGTCCTCGGAAGGAGCCGCCCGTGGTGACGCGATCGTTCGGGGAGCTGGATACCCGCCCGGCGATGCCGATTTTGGCGATCGCCTCCTGTACTTTCGCTCTCTCCTCCTGCGCCACTGGTGTGGCGTCGGACGATGCCGGTGGGGGTGCGCCGGCTCCAGGTCGGCCACCGCCAGTCCGTCTGCCTGGGGGGACGCTGCGGGCGAGCACCCATGCGCCCTTCAGCCGATCCTTCACCCGCTCGAACTCTGCCATCGTCCTGGGCTCCAGGATCGCGGCTCCTCGAACGGGTCCCTTGGTGCCCGCAGTCCAGGCCGGAGTCGTGAACGTGAGCTGCCGACGGACCGGTAAGACCATCAAGGCGCTCTGGCGCTTGCCTCACTCAAAACCCACCGGAACGGTGCCCCACTGCTCCAGGTGCACGTTCTGCAGCCCGTACTCCTTGAACTTGGATACGGTCCACTCGCAGGCCCGCTGAAGCTGGGGGGAGCCGGTGAGGCGCGCGCCGATCCGCTTGGTGAGGTAGGTGAGGTGGGTCATCACCTGGTTGCGATTCTTGCCCTCGTCGATGATGCGATCGACGACGTCTTGTTCCGATTCGACCGCCAGCGCGGGCAGGGCTACAAGCAGCCCAAAAGCTAAGAGTGCGTATCGCTTCATGAAGACATTCTATGCGAAAAACGCCTTAGCTGCTAATCGCTCGTCGCTCGTCGTTCCTCGTTCCGTCGCTCGTCGTTGCGGTCTCGTCGCCAGCCTAGGCCTTTCGCTCGCTCGTCCAGAACTTGCGGAAAATCGCGATCAGCAGGATGGCTCCGATGGTGGCGCCGGTGAGGGTCGGGAGGAAGCCTCCACGCCCGTCGGAAGCGAAGAACACCTTCATGAGCAAACCCACCAGGAGCGAGCCGCCGATGCCCAGGAGCGTCGTCATCAAGCATCCTTTGGGCTCCCCGCGCTCGCCGGGCATGATCGCTTTGGCCAAAACGCCGGCCAGCAACCCGATGATCACCATCCATACGATGTCCATGAGAACCTAGGACTGCGATGCATGCACCCGGGTTGCGCGGTCCCGGGCCGACCCCGTGCCGGCAGAAGTAAACTTCCGGCCATGAAGGTGCTGGTCGCGGACAAGTTCGAGCAGAGCGGGCTGGATGGCCTGAAGGCGCTGGGGGTGGAGGTCGAGTATCAGCCGGACCTCAAGGACCAGGCACTGGGCCAGTCGATCCGGGATACGGGTGCGGAGGTGCTGGTTGTCCGCTCGACCAAGGTGACGGCGGAGATGTTGGAAGGCACGAAGCTCGCGGTCATCATCCGCGCGGGAGCGGGCTATAACACGATCGACGTGGCGGCCGCCAGCGCCCAGGGCATCTACGTGACCAACTGCCCGGGCAAGAACAGCCAAGCCGTAGCCGAACTGGCTTTCGGCCTCATTCTCGCCTGTGACCGACATATCCCCGACAACGTCGAGCAGCTCCGCGCCGGCAAGTGGAACAAGAAGGAGTTCAGCAAGGCCAAAGGGCTCTATGGCCGCACGCTCGGCTTGGTCGGCATGGGCAAGATCGCGCAGGAGATGATCGTCCGGGCCAAGGCCTTCGGGATGCACGTCATGGCCTACAGCCGCTGGATGACCCCCGACGTCGCCGCGGCGCTCGGCATCGGGCGCGCCCAGTCGCTGGAGGAGCTGGCGCAGATGAGCGACGTGGTGTCGGTACATGTCAGCCTCACGCCGGACACCCGGGGTTTGCTGGGCGAGAGCTTCTTCAACGCCATGAAGCCTGGCACGATCTTCGTGAACACGTCGCGGGCCGAGGTGGTGGACCAGGATGCTCTGGAGAAGGCGGTGGAGGAACGGGGCCTGTTGGCAGGCCTGGATGTATTCGAGGGCGAGCCGTCTGGCGCGGAAGGCGCGTACGAAGGGTCTCTCTGTTCCAACCGCCGCGTGTACGCGACGCATCATATCGGGGCCAGCACGGAGCAGGCTCAGGAGGCGGTGGCTGCCGAAACGGTCCGGATCTTCAGGGAATACCTGCTGACTGGCTCGGTGCCAAACGTGGTGAACGTGCGCCGCGGTGAGGCCGCCACGCACCTACTCGTGGTGCGCCATGCGGACCGGGTCGGCGTGCTCGCCCACGTTCTCTCGGTTCTAAAGGACGAAGGCGTGAACGTCCAGGAGATGGAGAACATCGTGCTGGGCGGAGCCAAGGCAGCCATCGCCCAGATCGCACTCGACAAGCAGCCGTCGGACGGTGCATTGGTGGCCGTAAAGAAGAACTCCGACATTTTCGATGCCAGCGTGTTGCCGATGCAGCGCGACCTTTCCGCAGTCTGACCCTACTTGAGCTCGAACGGGACGAGGGCCTTG
>DATLGQ010000092.1:0-3531 GCA_035540435.1 Fimbriimonadaceae bacterium | reverse complement strand
GAGTATTACGCCGAGCTCAAGTTCGACGGCCTCTCGCTGTCGCTGACCTACGAAGAGGGGCTCTTGCAGGTGGCGACCACCAGAGGCGATGGCGAGGTCGGAGAGGTCGTGACGCCGAACGCCAGAACCGTGCGGGGTATTCCGCTCCGCCTTCGCGAGAGCCTGGCTGGACCGATCGAGGTGCGGGGCGAGGTCGTGATGCTCAAGGAGGTGTTTCGCGAGCTGAACGAGTCCCGCGCCTCTCGCGGCGAACAGGTCTACGCAAATCCTCGGAACGCCGCCGCCGGCAGCCTCCGCCAACTTGATAGCCGGATCACGGCCCAACGCAAGCTGAACTTCTACGCTTACTCGGCAGCCACTCCGTTCGCGGGCGGGGAGAGCCACTTGCAAGGAAGGCAACACCCGACGACTCAGAGCGGCACCTTGGACTACCTGCGAGAGCTGGGTTTCGCTGTCCGACCTGAAGGGAGCGTGCTGACCGGCGCCGAGGAATTGATCGCGTTCATGGCCGACTGGGCGGATCGGCGCGCGTCCCTTCCCTTCGCCATCGATGGGATCGTCGTCAAGGTCAATCGCCTGGACGAGCAGGAGCGGCTTGGTTCCACGGCCCGTGGTCCCCGATGGGCCATCGCCTACAAGTTTGCCGCCGAGCAAGCCTTCACGAGGCTCAACCGAGTCGTCGTGCAGGTGGGACGCACCGGCGCCATCACACCGGTGGCCGACCTGGAACCGGTGGTGGTGGGCGGAGTCACGGTCACCCGTGCGACGCTCCACAACTACGAGGATCTGCGCCGCAAGGACGTGCGGGAGGGCGACACGGTCATCGTGCAGCGGGCCGGAGATGTGATCCCCGAGGTGGTGGGCCCGGTGCTGGACAAGCGTCCTCCGGAGGCGCGCGTGCCCGACGAGCCGACGGAATGTCCCGAGTGCGGAAGCGAACTCGTGCGGCGGGACGGGGAAGTCGCCATCAAGTGCCCGAACCAGGCATGTCCGGCCCAGGTAGCGGCGAAGCTGCGGCACTGGGTGTCCCGCGGCGCCATGGACATCGAGAAGCTGGGCGAGAAGCAGATCGACCGTTTCCTCGAGCTGGGCTGGATCACCGATGTGCCGTCCATCTACGACCTTCCCCGGCGCAGGAGCGACATGGTCGAACTCGACCGCATGGGCGAAGCGAGCGCCGACAACCTGATTCGCGGGATCGAAGCGTCAAAGACACGTCCTCTGGACAAGTTCATTTTTGGTCTGGGAATCCGATTTGTGGGTGAGCGGACGGCCAGAGATCTGGCCCGCGTGTTCGGGTCGATCGAGCAGTTCCGACGTGCCGACTATCAGCGCCTCTTCTCGATCCACGACATAGGCCCCCGCACAGCCAGCGAGATCGAGGCCTGGCTGGAGGACGAGGCGAACCAGAACCTGATCGACCGGTTGCTCGAACGAGGGGTGAACCCGCCACCGTTCAGCGTTGCCTCGAGGGGCCACTTTGAAGGACAGACGGTCGTCTTCACCGGGAAGCTGGAACGGTTCTCCCGCGAGGAGGCGGAGGAGGTTGTTCTCCGCGAGGGCGGCAAGGCGGCCGGATCAGTGTCGGCGAAGACCTCTTTCGTGGTCGCCGGCCCAGGGGCGGGTTCGAAGCTAGCCAAAGCAGAAGAGCTAGGCGTTCCGGTGCTGAGCGAGGAGGACTTCCTGCGGCAGCTCGAACAGGCTGGAATCTCGTTCGGCGAGCTCAGCGCATGATGAGAGAGCCCGACACCCTCACCCGCAACCCCCTCTCCCACGAGAGAGGGGGCTATGGCCTCGGACTGCCGCCTAGCGAGCTCGACTTGCCGCTTTGCGTGTCCAGCGGTCAGGTGTTTCGATGGGAAGAGCTTCCGGACGGCCGCTGGCTCGGGGTGGATGGCGAGCATTGGTATCTCGTCAAGCTGCCGGACTCCATCGATTGGGCTGGGGAGCAGGTCTTGCAGGTCCAATCCAACGCGTCGGCGGGCGCCTTCATTCACCTGTTCCGAATCGACTGGAGCCTCGAGGATGTTGAGCGTAGCATCTTGGACCGCGGGCCCGAGCTGGCGCCCTATGTCGAAGCCCTACGCGGGCTCAGAACGATGCGCCCGAGCAGCGCCGAAGAGACTCTGTTCTGCTTCCTCTGCACCCCGAACAACCATCTCGCACGCATCACCCAGATGGTGCGTAAGCTGGCGGCCTACGGCGAGCCGCTGGCGCATGTAGAGGGGCGGATGCTCACGGTCTTCCCCACTGCCGAGCGCATTGCCGCGATACCCGAGGACGAGCTGCGGGCGCAGGGCTTCGGTTACCGGGCGCGGACGATCCCGCACGTCGCCCGGCAGCTTCTCGACAGGTCCGACGGATGGCTGGAGAGCTTGAAGGCCACGTCCTACGAGGAGGCCCATCGCGAGCTGATCGGCCTCAAGGGAGTGGGGCGGAAGCTCGCTGACTGTATCGCGCTCTTCGGCCTCCACCACATGCGCTCGGCACCGGTGGACACCCATCTGTGGCAGGCAATGTGCCGGCTTTACCGACCCGACTGGAGCGGCAAGAGCCTGACCGACGCCCGCTACCTGGAAGCCGGTGACCTTCTTCGATCCAGGTTCGGCGATCTTACTGGCTGGGCCCACCAGTACCTTTTCTACGACAACCTGCTCAACTGGCGGGAGCGTCGCAAACTTGCGGCCGACTCGGCAAAGGCTCCACCGGCCAGCTCGAAGCCACGCAGTAAGCTCAAGGCGTGAGGCACTATCTCCTCCTATTCGCTTTGATGCTGCTGGGCTGCGGAGAGATCGAGCAACAGGCCGCGCCAGTTCAGCCGCGGGAATGGGGCGAGCCGAAGACCCTGGCCCAGATCAAGGACCCGCGCATCAGCGAAAGCTCCGGCGTCGCCGCCAGCCTCACTCGACCAGGCGTTTTCTACACCCACAACGATAGCGGCGACCGTGCCCGCTTCTTCGCCTTCGATCGCTCCGGCAAGGTGCTGGCGGAGTACGAACTCGAGGGTGCGCAGAACATCGACTGGGAGGACATGGCGTCCGCCAGGATCGGGGGCAAGAACTACCTCTACTTCGGCGATATCGGCGACAACGCCCGACGCCGCAACACTATCGTGGTCTACCGAGTCGAGGAGCCTGGGGACCCTGCCGCCAGGCTCGATCATTTCGAGACCTATACTTTGGAGTATCCGGATGGCCCCCACAACGCGGAGGCGCTGATGGTGCACCCCGGCAGCGGCGACCTTACTATCGTCACGAAGAGCAGCGGGAAGCAGTCGCAGGTCTTCCGGGCTCGGTCGCCGCGAGACGGAACCACCACAAGACTTCAGGAGGTAGGCACCATCGGTGTCGGCGGATCCATCGAAGCCACCCGCCTGATCACCGGAGGCGACATCTCACCTGACGGGCGGTACGTGGTCGTTCGCACCTACGCCGCCGCCTACGAGTGGCCGCTCGAACGCTGGTTCAAGGACCACCCCGTCAAGATCAAGACGAACCTGGAGTTGGTCGGCGAGGGGATTTGCTACGAGCC
>DATLGQ010000091.1:0-4471 GCA_035540435.1 Fimbriimonadaceae bacterium | reverse complement strand
CATATGACCAGCCCCAGTTCCACCAGCCCGGCTCGGAAGGCATGAATCCTGACTGGCGGATGCGCCCCTGCGCGTCTTTGACGACCAGCTTATCCGCCATCGCGTCCAGCTCCTCGATCGTCTTCGGCGGACGCTGCGGATCGAGCCCTGCTTTCGAGAAGAGCTCCAGGTTGTAGTGCAGGGCGGTCGACGCCGGCGTGCTGGGCAGCGCGTAGACACGCCCCTTGTAGAAGCCCATGTTCCAAAACACCGGCACGTAGTCTTCGGCCTCGATCCCATACTGGCGGCAATAGTCGTCCAGCGGCTCGAGCGCCTGCGAGTCGGCGTACTGCGCGGTGTTGAAGCCCCAGAGTCCGGCCACGTCGGGCGGGATGCCGCCCGCCACCGACAGCAGCACCTTGTCGCCCAGGTTGCTAACCGTGAGCAACTCGACGAAAATGCGGTCCTGGCTCTTGTTGAAGTCGTCGACTACCGCCCGAATGGCGTCCCCTTCGAAGCCGGTCCATTTCTCCCAGTAAGTGATCTTGATCCGACCTGGTCGCTGATCCGGCTGCACCACCCGCTCCCCGAGCAGCGCGACGAGCGCGACTGTCAGGAACAGGATGGGCAGGGCAAAACCACGAAGCTTCACGCCAAAGCCTTACTTCGACGTGAAGCCTCGCCTGTCCTGCTTGGGCAAGCTCAAGCAGTGCACAGGCTAAAGCCTGCGCTACAGGGCAACGGGTATCGGTGGCAGGGACTACCCGGCCCGAACGACGGGCTGCACGGGACCTACCTTGGGATACTTGGTCAGCAGCTCCATCCTGCCCTTGTTGGCCGAATCCGGACAGCCGAAGAACTTGTAGCCCACGCCGCGCACGAACACCTTGAACTTCGGGGTCTCCTCCTTGGCGTTGCAGCAGCCTTCGCCGCCCTTTGCGACGGCCTTCTCGGCGGTCGTTCGGCAGCAGGCCTGCTTGCCCTCGGCCTGGAGCATCATCCGGTTGGCCTCAGCCAGAAACTCCTTCTCTGCCTGAGTGGCGTTCTTGGCGGTCGCCTTCTCCTCGCAACACTGACCATAAGAGAGAGTTGCGCCGAGCGCGATCAGAAAGATCAGGATCGTCTTCATCATAAGCCTCCGAAGAATTCGTCACTGCATCTTACCAGCGGGCTTGACTTGCGCCCAAGACGCGGTAATGTCGATGGGTTCATGAGCCTTCCGATCGAGGACCTGACCCCGCGACAGATCGTGGCCGAGCTCGACCGGTATATCGTCGGTCAACGGGCCGCGAAGCGCGCGGTGGCGGTGGCGCTGCGCAATCGCTTCCGTCGGCAGCAGCTGCCGCAGGCGGAGCGGGACGACATCCTGCCCAAGAACATCCTGATGATCGGGCCCACTGGCGTCGGGAAGACCGAGATCGCCCGGCGTCTGGCCCAGCTTGCCCGGGCGCCTTTCATCAAGGTCGAGGCCACGAAATTCACCGAAGTCGGTTACGTGGGGCGAGACGTGGAGTCGATGATTCGCGACCTGGTGGGGATCGCGGTGCGGCTGGTGGAGCGTGAGCGCACCGAGCAAGTTCGACCGGAGGCTGAGCGGCGCGCCCTGGAGCGGCTCATCGAAATGCTCGACGAGGAAACTCCCAGACGCCGAAAGCGGACACAGCCGATGATCGAAAACCCGATCGTCCGCCAGGCGTTCGAGATCTTTGGCCAAAAGCTCGAGGACGGATATCCCGACGCTGAGGAGCCCGAGCCCGAGGACGATCGCCGGAGGGCAGCCCAGAGACGACGACGGCTGGCGAAGAAGATCCAGGCAGGCGAGATGGATCACGAGACGGTGGAGGTCGAGACTGAGGAGGTCCACAACCCGTTCGTGCAGGTGTTTACGCCGCAGGGATTGGAGGAGATGGGCCTCGACTCCGGGAATATCGGCAGCGCATTTCCACCGCGTCGTAGCAATCGTCGCGTATCCGTGTCTGAGGCCAAGGAGCTTCTTTTCAATGAAGAAGCCCGCAAGATGATGGATCGCCAGAGCCTCCAGAAGGAAGCGGTCATTCGTACCGAGCAGAGCGGCATCATCTTTCTGGACGAGCTGGACAAGGTCGCCGGCAAGCAGGGCGGCTCGGGCCCCGATGTATCCAGAGAAGGCGTGCAGCGAGACCTGCTACCCATCATCGAAGGCTCGACTGTGGCCACGAAGTATGGGCCCGTCAAGACGGATCACATCCTGTTTATCGCGGCGGGAGCGTTCCACATGTCCAAGCCCAGTGACCTGATCCCGGAGCTCCAAGGTCGACTCCCGATCCGGGTCGAGCTGGAGAGCCTGACCGAGAACGACTTCAAGCGCATCCTGCGCGAGCCGCAAAACGCCCTCACTAAGCAGTACCAGAAGCTGCTCGCGACCGAAGGCGTCGAGATCAGCTTCGACGACGGAGCGCTCGACGCCATCGCGCATATGGCTGCGGAAGTCAACGCCAAAACCGAGAATATCGGTGCGCGGCGTCTCCACACGATGCTCGAGAAGCTGCTGGAGGAGCTCCTCTTCGAGGCGCCCGAGGTCCAGGAGCGGCAGGTGCGATTTGGATCGGATGAGGTCCGGCAGCGACTCGAAGGCCTCGTTCAGGACGTGGATCTGAGCCGCTATATACTTTAGGCAGGTGTTTTGCACAGGGGAATCGGCGCTATGAAAGTTTTGTGCCTCACCACCACATTGGCGGTGGCCGCCATGGCGGTGGCGAACTTCTCGAAGGAGGAGCGGCTTCGGGCGATGAGCTACTGGAACGAGCCGGGCCGCTATCGGGTGGGCGCACCGGCTGCGGCCGCCAAGGATGGGCCCTGGCAGGTCCGGCTCACGCCGGAAGGCTCCACCTGGCTGTGGAACTACAACCAGGCACGAGGGCTCGCCAAGGGGCCCCCTACCGCCGACGCTCCGCCGTTGAGCGAGGAGCAGAAGTCCTGGGAAGCCTGGATCGATAGGAAGGTTGCCCGCGATCGATGGCTCGCCGGAGTGGCTGCCGCCAGGGCCAACTCTGAGGCTTTGGGCAGGGTCTTCCCCGAGCCGGCCCCGATACCGGAGGACCCGGGACCGATCCCCGACGGCCTGTACAAGTTGGCGGGCAATCCTCCACCTTTCGCGGGCGCTGTCGCGCCGATGCAGCACACGATCCGATTCGACGACGGGGTCGAGTTGAGCTACAGCGACAACGTTCCGATGCGGGTGAGGTACGCCTACTACCGGTTCCCCAAGGGCGTCATGTCGGCCGGCGCGGCCGTCCGCTCGCTTCCCGCCGCAGAGCTGGATCGGCTCTTCACCAAAGCCGGCGTCACGCCGCCCGAGGCGCGCGTCATGCGCTCGGTGTCGCTCTTGGAAGGCGGATTCGACAGCGTCAACACCTACGACACCGGCTTCGTGTCCGTCGGGTTCATTCAGTTCGCGTGCCTCAAGGATGGGGCCGGCTCTCTGGGCTCGCTCCTGCTCAAGATGAAGAGCCAGACGCCCCAGGCGTTTCAGGAGGACTTCAAGCGGTTTGGTCTGGACGTGTCTCCAGAAGGGGCTCTCGTAGCTCTGGACCTTTCCACGGGCGTGGAGACGATAGGGGCGGACGCGGCCCAAACCATCATCGCCGACAAGCGGCTGATTGCGGTGTTCCAACGGGCGGGGCTGAAGAGCGAGCCCTTCCGGGTGGCCCAGATCGCGGTCGCCAAGGAGCAGTACTACCCGGCGGACGACGTGGTGCCGGTGGCCTTCGGCTCGAACATCGTCCTCGTCAAGGTGCGCGACGTGGTGCGCTCGGAGGCCGGCATGTCGACCCTGATGGACCGCAAGGTGAACACCGGCAAGATCGACCTGTTGGCCGCGGTGCTGTCTGAGATCGTGGCCGAGAACCGGCTACGTGATCCCAAGGAGCTCGCGCGCTTCGAACACGACATCATCGTGGCGATGAGGTTTCGAAAGGACTACCTGGCGGATGCGAGCCTGAGCCAACCGCCCGCGCGGGTGCACCCGGCCCGCGTGTACTCCGGCAGCACCCTGTCTCGCAGCGGGGGGCGGGGCAGCCGCGGCGGAGGGTAGCTGCTTCCGATCAGCTCATTTGGCGCTCAGCTTGCGCAGGGCGTCGAGAAGGGGCTTGTTCGGCCGGCCCTGATGCGCGGGTTCAGAACCGCTTCCCGCAATCAGCAAACCCTCCTTGGCGAAGTAGCGAACGAAGTGGGCCCGGCCGGCGGCGAAGAGAGCCAGCATGACCCCTTCTCCTGGTGGCGCCTTGGTCGCTGGGACCGCCTCAATCTGAGCCCCGTTCACCGTCAGGTAACGCTTTCCCAGGTAGAGGCTGAGGTCCCCGGACGGCCATCGGAAGGGGGCTTCCTTCTCAGGCGGCTTGCGGCCGCCTCCTCCACCGAACCCCCCGCGCCGGGGGTCGCCCATATCGTCGACGTTGAGCAACGCCCCGGTCTTGGCGTCGACGTAGCAGTGGAGGGTACCGATGGGGCCCAG
>DATLGQ010000090.1:0-1534 GCA_035540435.1 Fimbriimonadaceae bacterium | reverse complement strand
GTTCTGGAGAGATCCCAGCACAGCGTTGGGGATGCTGCCGATGCCCATCTGGAGGGTGGCGCCGTCCTCCACCAAACTGGCCACTTTCTCCCCGATAGCTTGCTCGGTGGGACCTGCAGGCTTTGCGATGTGCTCGATCAGATCGTAATCGACCTCGACCAACTTCGCGAAGCGGCTGACGTGGATGTGGCCGTCGCCATGAGTTCGCGGCATCCGGGGGTTGACCGCAGCGATCACGGTCCGGGCGGTCTGCACAGCGGCCAGCGTCGCGTCCACCGACACGCCCAAGGAGCAGAAACCGTGTCGGTCGGGTGGGCTGACGCTGACGAGGGCTACGTCGATCGGGAGCACGCCCTTGCGAATGAGCGCGGGAATCTCGCTCAGAAAGACGGGAATGTAGTCGGCCCTGCCTTCCTCGACCGCGTGCCGGACGTTCGGACCCACGAACAGGTTGTTGATGAAGAAGCTGTCGCGATACTCGGGCCGAGCGTAGGGCAGCTCGCCTTCCGTGTGGAGGTGCGTGATCTCGACATCGCGCAGTTCGGGGTGCCGGTTGGTCATCGCCTGGAGGAGCAGGCGGGGGGCTGCGGCCATGCCGTGGACGAAGACTCGGTCGCCCGACTTGATGCTAGCGACGGCCTCCTCTGGAGGGACGAATGGGAGCATGCTCCAAGATTGTGGGCGGAGCGGGTTCCAGAATGCTGTGGTCGGTTCTGGTGACAGGAAGCTGAGTCCAAGCTCTATCGTCGAGCCCAGATACGGGCGGTGTGGCGGCCGTCCCGCCGCCAGTTCTCGTCTGCTTGCAGCACTTTCAGGGGCGCGATCAGCTGGGTGAGCTCTCGCACGCCGGCGCAGCGACTGGGTCGCGGCTTGCCGTGTCGAGCGGCGTTCTCGAGGGTGAAGACCTCGAGCAGCACCGAGCCTCCCGGGGCGAGAAGCGACGGCAGCGCCGCAAGGGTCGGGTGGTGGAGGAATCGGAACATGATAGCGAGGTCCGGCTGCGGGTGGATATCCGCCACAGGCCGGGCATCAAGATCCAAGTTCAGCCACACCAGATTGTCGATTTCTCCTCTCTCGAGGTAGCGCGCCGCAAGGCCACGTCCGATTTCGAGCGCGTCGGGAAGCCTGTCGACCGCTTGCACGGTCCAGCCGTGGGCGGCGAGAAAGACGCTGTCACGACCGGCCCCACAGCCGAGATCGAGGGCGGTGCCGGTGGTCAGGTGGGGCAATGTCTCCTCAAGGAAGCTGCTGGGCTCCCAGAGCCTCGCGCGCTGCGCGGGACCGCCGAAGACGAGGTCGTGCTCGATCATCGGAACGAGATCGGCGTCCCTCAAAGGTTCCATGGCGGCATCCGCGCCCTCGAGCGCCGCTATCTTCACGGCTTCTCCCCGCCTCGGCAGTTCGTAGCGGCGCATCGGAAGCTGATCTGCGGGAATGTTCACGGAAGCGGCCAGCGGGCATGCCGCGGCAACAGCCTCAGGCCGGGGGTCCAGCAGGTCGACGTGGATCAGCATCGTAGCGATCTTAGTACGAC
>DATLGQ010000089.1:0-5854 GCA_035540435.1 Fimbriimonadaceae bacterium | reverse complement strand
GCTCATGGCCGAGGCGAACGCCAAGGCAGATGCGCTGGTCAAGCGAGCAGAGGAAGAGATCGAGCAGCAAAAGAACCGCGCCCTCACCGAGATGCGACTCGAGGTCGTCAACCTAACCCTCGCCGCCACGGAGAAGATCCTCGGCGAGAACATCGACAACGACCGCAACCGGCGGCTCGTGCAGGAGTTCATCGACAAGGTGGAGGTCCCCGGCTAGCATGGACGTGCGGGTTGGACGTAGGTACGCGCGGGCGCTCTTCAACGCGGCCAGGCGCCTCGACGTTATCGAAAGCGTCGAGGACGACCTGAACGCGATTTCGTCGCTGATCAGCGGCGACGAGCGCTTCCGCACGTTCCTCTACAGCCCCCGTGTGCCGCGCGAGGAAAAGCTGCGGATCGCGGAAAGGCTCTTCTCGGACCGAGTCACGGCGCTGACCATGCAGGCGCTTCGGCTCCTGCTCGAAAAGCGGCGGGAAGACGAGTTCCCAGCCATTCGCCTGGAATACATCTCGCTGCGCCGGGAGCACGAAAGGGTGCTTTACGCGGTCATCACCTCTGCAAACGAACTCGATCAAGCACAGCGCGCGGCGATCGTCGACAAGCTGGCCACGAAGACCGGCAAGCGCGTCGAACCAGAGTTCAAGGTGGACCCGCACCTCATGGGGGGTCTTAAGATCGCCTATGAGAACTACGTCTTGGACGGCACCGTCAAGGGCAGCCTCGTGCGCCTGCGCGACAACCTGAAGAGGGACCTGCTAAAGCAGGTGTAGCAACACCACCCAACACCCAAACACCTGAACACCCGAACAAACCCATGGCCATTCGACCTGAAGAAATCACCTCGATCCTGCAGCAAGAGCTCGAAAAGTTCGAGCGGAAAGTCGACGTCGAGCACGTCGGGACCGTCCTGCAGGTCGGCGACGGCATCGCCCGCGTCTATGGATTGCCCGACTGCCAGATGGGCGAGCTGCTCGAGTTCCCCGGCAACGTGATGGGCCTTGCGCTGAACTTGGAAGAGGACAGCATCGGCGCGGTCTTGATCGGCGACGACACCGAGATCAAAGAGGGCGACCAGGTTCGTGAGACCGGGCGCATCATCGAGATCCCGGTTGGCCGCGGCATGCTGGGGCGAGTCGTCAACGCGCTTGGGCAGCCGCTCGACAACGGTGGCCCCATCGCCTCCGACGCCTTCATGCGCCTGGAGACCGGCGCTCCCGGCGTCGTCGAGCGACAGCCGGTGAAGGAACCGCTCCAGACCGGCATCAAAGCGATCGACGCCATGATCCCGATCGGACGAGGCCAGCGCGAACTCGTCATCGGCGACCGCCAGACGGGCAAGACCGCGATCTGCGTCGACACCATCATCAATCAAGCCCGTATCAACGAGCATGCCAACGAAAAGGACCGGGTGTACAGCATCTACGTGGCCATCGGCCAGAAGATGGCCAACGTGGCGCGCGTCGTCGAGACCCTGAAGGAGAACGACGCCATGAAGTACACGGTGGTCGTCGTCGCCTCCGCGTCCGACTCCAACGCGATGCAGTACCTGGCGCCCTTTGCAGGCGCGACCATCGGCGAGTTCTTCCGCGACAACGGCCAGCACGCGCTGGCGATCTACGACGACCTCTCCAAGCACGCGCAGGCCTACCGAGCCCTCTCGCTCCTCCTGCGCCGGCCCCCGGGCAGAGAGGCCTATCCGGGAGACGTCTTCTACCTGCACAGCCGCCTCCTGGAGCGCGCTGCGAAGCTTTCGGACGAAAAGGGCGCAGGCTCGCTGACGGCGCTGCCGATTATCGAAACGCAGGCCGGCGACGTTTCGGCCTACATCCCGACCAACGTCATCTCGATCACCGACGGCCAGATCTACCTGGAGCCCGACCTCTTTTTCGCCGGTGTTCGGCCCGCGATCAACGTCGGCATCTCGGTCAGCCGCGTCGGCGGAAACGCCCAGGTCAAGGCGATGAAGCAGGTGGCGGGTCGCCTCAAACTCGAGATGGCTCAGTTCCGAGAGGTCCAGGCATTCAGCCAGTTCGCCTCCGACCTGGACCGCGCGACCCAGATGCAGCTCATCCGGGGCCAGCGTCTCACCGAACTGCTCAAGCAGGACCTCGCCTCACCATACACCGTCGAGGACCAGGTGATCGCTGTCTACGCCGGTACGAGCGGTGTGCTGGACGAGCTGCAGAACGATCAGGTCGCGGCTTTCGAGCGTGGCCTGCTGGAGCACGTGCATCACAGCTATCCCGACGTCGTCGAGTCGATTCGATCCACCAAGGCTCTCGCTCCTGAGGTCGAGGAGACCCTGAAGAAGGCCAACCAGGAGTACCTGGACATCTTCAAGCGGGAGGGTCCGAAGGGTCAGGCCCGCTACGATACCGGCCGCAATGCTGAGGCGACGGCCAAGGAAGCGGTCCAGACGGTCTAACGCATGGCAAGCCTTAAAGCGATCAGGGCGCGGATCAAAACCGCCAAGAACATCCAGCAGATCACCCGAGCCATGAAGCTCGTCGCGGCCGCGCGCCTGAAGAAGGCGACGGACCGGGTGCTGGAGGCGCGGCCCTACAGCGAGAAGCTGCGGGAGCTCATGCTGAGCATGTCGGCCGCAGGCGAGCTGCCCCCGCACCCGCTGATGGCGAAGCGGCCAGTCGAACGCTACGCCCTGATCCTGATAACGGCTGAGCGCGGTCTGGCCGGCTCCTACAACACCAGCCTCATCCGGAAGGCCGCCGATTTCGTGAAGGAAACGCCCGGCGAGCCGTTTCTGGTGACCGTGGGCAAGAAGGGCACGACGTTCTTCGGCAAGCGCGGATTCCGCATGGGCCCGACCCACACCGTGCCCACCGCCGGCGCGCGCCTCGAGGACGCCGTTCAGGTCACCCAGATCGCCCGCGAACTCTACGTCTCCGGCGAGGTCGACGCGGTCTACATCTGCTACAGCAAGTTCTACTCCGCCATACGGCAGGTGCCCCAGGTTGTCCAGCTCCTTCCGATCGAGCCGCCTGCCAGCGAGGAACCCGGTTCGGCGGCAGGGGACGTCATCTTCGAACCTTCGCCTGCTGAGCTGCTCAACACGCTTCTGCCGCGCTACTTCCAGGGGCTCGTGTGGCAGGCCATGTTGGAAGCCACCGCTTCCGAGCACGGCGCACGCATGACGGCCATGACCTCAGCCACCGACAACGCGGGCAAGATGATCCAGAACCTAACGCTCAAGGCCAACCGCGAGCGGCAGGCGGGCATCACCAAGGAGATCCTGGAAGTCGTCTCCGGAGCGGAAGCGCTCAACGCCTAGTCGTTCAGGGGCTCCTTGCTTTGGGGAGCCGCGGCCGCTCCCTCGATGAAGGCGTTCGTCTTCTCCAAGTCGAGCTTCGACACGAACTCCCTGAAGGTCGGCATGTGCTGTGGAAGCTTGCTTTTGGCTCCGCCGGCGCCCGACAGGGTGATCATCACCGTCGTGTTCCCCTTGACGAAGAACGCGGTCACAACGGTCCGATCGTTCCTTTCGCGCCAGATCGCGGAAAAGGAACCGACTTTTGCCCCGATCGGCTCCAGTCGCTTGACGGTCCAATCCGGCATGTTCTGCTCCGTCGTGTCCACGTTGTACTGGGCGATTCCGTTGGTGTCCAGCTCTGGCGTGGGGTTAAAGTCAGCCACGACGTTGTTGACGGCCCCGCGCAAGAGCACCTTCGTCTCCGGGTGCTCGTACAGGAACAGCGTGAAGGGGCTGTGCGGCTTTTCAGTCCATCCGGCTGGCTTTTTGTACAAGAGCGCGTAGTTGGCGACGTCGGCTTTCTCCCTGGCGAAGGCCACCGCGAGGTCCTGTCGATACCGCACCACGAGAACCGCCGCGACGCACACGCCGATGGCAAGTACGACCCGAACACGACGCCTGCTGTCCATTGGCTCCATGATATGACAGTTCCCCCAGGCTTGCTAGGAGATTCGCTCCAGGGCGAGCAGCCGATCCAACTCCTCCTCGCTCGCGACGCCAAATTCGGCAGAGAGTCGATCGCGCTCCTCTCTTTGTTTCGTTCTCAGCTCGCGCCGAAGTTTGCCTTCAAGGTAGCGAATCTTATCTTCACGGGTTTCGCAAATGAGCCGGGGCACCTCGGTCGGTCGGTTGTCCTTCAGGGCGACCATGGTGACGCGGGCGGTGTTCGTATGCCGGCGCACGCCTTTGAAGATGTCTTCGGCGAACACCTCGATCGTGACCTCCACGCTGGTGCGGCCCACATAGCTGACCAAGCCCTGCAAGGTCAGGACCTCCCCCACCTCGATCGGCTCGTGGAAATCGACACGGTCGAAGCTTGCGGTGACCGTGACGCTTTCCGCGAAGCGGGATGCGGTGGTGTAGGCGCAGAGGTCGATCAGGGACAGCAGTCGGCCGCCGAAGACCTTACCGAGGAAGTTGGCGTCGCCGGGCTGCATGATCTCCGACATCGTCGTGAGAGTGGACGAGACCGTCTTGGCGCTCATACCGCAACAGTATGGGCGCTCACCCCCTCCCCCTGACGTGGAGGGACAGGGCGAGGGGCATCCCGGGCCCGCTCGAAACCTGAAGCCATCCCGGAACCTCCCAACGGTTGGTTTCTCGCAAAATGGGCCAAGATACGCTCGTCCAACAAGCGTCCTCAGGTCACCGGAGACATGGCCAACTTTTACAGCGAAAGCGAAATCCGCCCCGACCTGATCCGGTCGGCGAGAGTGGCGGTCATCGGCTACGGCAGCCAGGGCCATGCCCACGCCCTCAACCTGAGGGACAGTGGCGTGGAAGTCGTGGTGATCCTGCCGCCCGAGAGCCGGAGCCGCGAACGCGCGCAGCAGGACGGGATGCATGTTGAAGTCGCGGAGGAGGCCGTGCCCCAGGTCGACGTCCTCATGCTCGCGGTGCCCGATGTCAAGATGCGGGGAATCTACGAGCGTGACCTCGAACCACGCCTGAAGCCCGGACAGACGCTTCTCTTCGCGCATGGCCTGAACATTCACTTCACACTGATCGAGCCGCCACCCTACGTCGACGTGGCACTAGTAGCTCCAAAAGGCCCGGGGCCCAAGCTGCGCCAACAGTTCGTGGATGGAGGCGGTATGCCCTCCCTTGTGGCGGTTCATCAGGACGCGAGCGGCCAAGCGTTGCCGCTCGCGCTCAGCTACGCATGGGGCATCGGATGCGCCAAGGGCATGGTGATGGAAACCACTTTCCGCGAGGAAACGGAAACCGACCTCTTCGGCGAGCAAGCCGTGCTGTGCGGGGGAATCTCCGCCCTGATCAAGGCTGGTTTCGACACACTGGTCGAGGCGGGGTATCAGCCGGAAGCCGCCTACTTCGAGTGCCTGCACGAATGCAAGCTCATCGTGGATCTGATCTTCGAGGGTGGCCTGACGCACATGTGGAAGTCCATCAGCGACACCGCCGAATGGGGCGGGTACACGGCCGGCAGCCGCATCATCGGGGACGCCTCACGCCAAGCCATGCGGGAGATCCTCGGGGAAATCCAGAGCGGCCAGTTCGTGCGGGAATGGGCGCAGGAGGACCAGGCGGGTAGACCGCGTATGCAGGCCTTCCAGGAGGCGGATCGATCGCTGATCGTCGAAGAGGTGGGCCGCCAACTCCGGCCCATGATGCCGTTCGTGCAGGCGAAGTGACCGCTACTTAAGGGGAATCCGGGAAACCTGGCAAGGGTTTAGCTCGGCAGTGGTGATCAGCGCTTTACCGTCTGGCTCGTAGCAAATCCCCTCGCCGACCAACTCCAGGTTCGTCTTGATCTTGACGGGGTGGTCCTTGAACCAGCGTTCGAGCGGCCACTCGTAGGCGGCGGCGTAGGTGCGAACGACCACGTACCGCCCGTCAGGTGAGATG
>DATLGQ010000088.1:0-3037 GCA_035540435.1 Fimbriimonadaceae bacterium | reverse complement strand
TCGCTCGCGGAATAGCCTGAGCTCGACGCTGGTAGCCCCGCCGCTCGCGTACTCGCCGGGGAGCATCTCGGCCAGTTCCGGCCCGAGCGGCCGGCTCTCGGTGCTGGGGTAGACCCAGAGGCTCGAAGATTCCAGGTAAGGCTCATGATCTCCGTCGCACGAAGGGTCGCAGTTCTCGTGGTCCGAGTGGACCCGTCCTCGGCACGGCCGTCCGCAGCGGTACTCGTAAGCGTTGGTGTCGGGGAGCACGCGCGAGCCGCGGTCGATGAACTCCATGTTGATGCGCACGAAGGTGCCGTTCGAGAGTGGGCGCTCCGTCGCAATGCTTGGCGGAAGAGCTGGATGATCCGGCTTGAGCCCGGTAAGGTCGCTAAGGCTCTGGAGCACCTGGTCGTTCAGCACGAGCGACAACAGTAAGGCGGGCAGCATGATGGCGACAGTATAAGGCACCACCCGGAAGCAGCCTAGTCAGCGGCGTCCTAGCCGGGGACATCCTCGGGGCGCACTTCGGACGCACCCTTGTTCTCGTCCTGGATCTGCTCGTAAATCTCCTTTCGATGGACGGTGACGTCCTTGGGAGCTTTGATGCCCAGGCGCACCTGCTCGCCGCGAACTTCGAGCACCACGACCTCCACATCGTCTCCGATGACGATGCTTTGGTGTATTTTTCGCGTGAGCACCAGCATGCTTATGCGCCCTCCATGGCAGGGCATCTCAACATGCGGCAATCGGCTCAGGCTGCGACGCGCGATTCCGCGGGTTGGAACACCCGGTGCTTGATAGTATACGCCTCGTCTTCGATTACGAGTTGTTTGGCTTGTCGCGACTCTGCATTGATCACTATCGGACCGGCCAGATTGAGCGTCATTTCCTCGGGTTGGCCATGGGGGATATTGGCGGTCGTGAACATGAATCGCGGCGTCTCCGCCGTGAGCCCCAGCTCGTGGGCGGTGGATTCGCTAATGGTTGGTTCGTAATTTTGGACAAATCCTGCTGGGTCGCAGACGAGGAAAGCGATCTTGGCCTCCTCCAGGGATTGGAGCCAACGGAAGGGGCTCTCCGGCTTGTGTGAGAGGAGCACAAATCTGCGGAGGTCCGGAAACCCGATCAATCCATCGATGAACGTGACGACATCCTCTTCGCCATAGTGAATTGTTCCGAATCGGGTGGTGATCGATTGCATGGGTGTTAACGTGTCAGGTGTTGGGTGGTAGGGGGCTATCGCATGAAGTCCATGAGGCTGAGCTTGAAGCCGTTGGCGGCCACGTTGAGAGCGGCCTCATAGGCCACTTGCGACATCTGGTACTTGGTTATGGCTTCAGCCAAGTCGACATCTTCGACGTCGCTGATGCTGCGGGTGAATTCGTCGATTCTGCGCACATGATCCGCCTGGAGGCGCTCTACTTCCTGCAGCTTCACCCCGACGACTCCCCGGGCCGCGTTGAGGTCCCGCATCGAGGTCTGAAGCTCTGGAATGCTCACGCCGCTTAGGGCGCTCACATTGCCTCCCATGAGGTTGTTCTTGAGCGTCTCGAGGCGATCGTATGCTTCGATAAAGAGCGGATCGCCCTTCGTATTGATCGCGAGGGTTTCGGTAGGGCTCGTCTCGACGACGACGTCGAACGCGTCTCCGCCATAGGTCAAGCTATTGCCGTTGAGCACAAAAGGCTTGTTGCCGCTGTCCTGGCCCGCAAAGAGGTACTGACCCGAAGGACCGCGAGCGTTGGCCAAGTCGAGGATTCGCTGTTGAAGCTGCTGGATCTCGGTGACCATTCCCTCGCGCGCCATCTGGTCGGTTGCGCCGTTGGCCCCCCTAACCGCGAGTTCGTAGGCACGGCGCATGATGTCGTGGGATTCGCCTAGCGCCACCTCGCTGAATCCGAGGTAGCCCCTGGCGGTGTCGACGTTCTTCTTGTACTGCTCGCTGGCGGCCTTCAGGCTTCGCAGGCCGATGACCTGGGTGGCGCCGAACGGGTCGTCGCTCACGCTGTGGATGCGCTTGCCCGTCGTCACCTGACGCTGAGATTCAAACATGCGCACCTGGCTCCTCGCAATGCCTTGCGAGTAGCTCTCGAACTGGTACGCAGTGCTAATCCTCATCGTCTAGTTCCCAGCAAGAATGCTAGCGACGCAGCATCCCAATGAGATCTTCGGTCATCTGATCGAAAACCGTCAGGGCCTTGGCAGCCGCCTGGTAGCTGCGCTGGAACTTCATCAGGTTCGCCATCTCGTCATCCAGGCTCACGCCGCTCACGCTCTGAATCTGCTGATCGATCTGCTCGATGACCGCCACCTGAGTGTCTCGCGCCGACCGGTAGTAGGCCGAGTCGCGACCGATCTGCCCGAGCAGGTCGGAGTAGAAGCGGTTGAAGGTGCGGTCGCCCAACGCCGTGAGAGAGGTGTCGCGAAGGCGGCTTAGGCTGAGGGCGAGTCCCCCGTCTCCGGCCGCGCCGCTCACGCCTGCCGCAATGTTGGAGGTGTCCGCTCTCACTTCGGCGCTGAGATCGAAGTCGATAGCGCCGCTCTGAGGGTTCGGCGGCGTGCTGTCGTTGAAGAAGCGGATGCCGCTCGTACCATTCAGATTCGTGCCGGTGATATGGACTGAATTGAACTCGGTCCGCAGTGTGTTGGCGAGCGTGTCGAGCTGCCTCATCGAGTCCTCGACCGCCACGATGCTCTGGAACAACCCGGCCAGCGTGCCACCCCGGACCTCGTACGTGCCGTTGGCATCCGTAAGCGTCTGGGTTGCAGCGTCATAGGTCGTGGGTAGAGGTCGTGCGCCCGACGCGTCCACCATTGGGAACTGGTTCATGTAGACCCCGATCGAGCCATCACCGAGGCGGTAGGTATCCACGTCCGCCAGAAGGCTGAGCTCCTGAACCGCCTGGTCCCGCAGGTCGAGCAAGTCGTTGGGCTGCTGGCCTGTCGTTTGGCGAGCCCTGATTTCGGCATTAAGCGTCGCGATCGACTGTGAGATGCGATTGATATCCTCGATCGCGTTCACGACGCTGTTCTGGCTGAGCGTCCGAAACTGGTG
>DATLGQ010000087.1:0-9757 GCA_035540435.1 Fimbriimonadaceae bacterium | reverse complement strand
GCGTTCTGCGACCTTGCCCGATTCTTCTTCGCGTCCTTGAACGAGCTTCTCTTTCGGGAGGCGCTGCCAAGCGTGGACCCGGAGGAGCTGCGGACGATGGCGTGGGAGACCTCGCTCATCACCCGCTCCTTTTCGGCGCGGTGGTTCAAAGCGTGCGCAATGGGCCAGCCGCCGGAGCCAGGCAGCATCAAGTGGTACCTCGGCCACTGCCTCGGCAAGCTCGACCTCGAGCTCTCGCGCGAGCTGAGCGATTGGGTGGAGCCGACGGGGAATCCGTGGAGACGGAGGAAGAGGGAGCAGGGCCTGCAAGCGTTGGAGCTTTGAAAGGGGAGTGTTAAGTGTTTGGTATTGGGGCGTTGTGGCGTTGGGGTGTTGAGTGTTTCGCAGCTTCGCAGACCTCTATCCCCAACTCCTCCTCTCGTCGGCACGATCATCCGCCTCCAACAACTTCGCCCCACTTTCCGGGATGTGCGACACCCCTTGACCCCTGCCCCTCCCCTCGCCATCGTCGGGGAGAGGGGGTTCTGAGGGTTAGTTCAGGGTGACGGTGCCGACGTCCGTGTTTTGGGTGGCGACTACCACGACGTCTGCGACGGTATCAGTTAGGGTTATGTTGGGGTTGTTGGGGTCGGTCCAAGTGAAGGTGAGGCTATAGGTGCCGGCCTTGAGAGCCCAGAGGCGGAAGGTGCCGTCGCTGATGCTCGAGGTCTCGTTAACGACGGTGCCGAGGGGATAGTTGGTGCCGGCCGTGTAGGTCGCCCTGACCGTCGCGTTGTTCAGGACGTTCGAGCCGTCGGTCACGGTGCCGGAGATGGTGCCGGAGGTGATCTTGACAACGGCGGGGATGACGGGCTGGAGCCGGTACACGCCGTTGCCCTGCTTGACGATCGACTTCTGGACGTTGAAGTCGAGCAGGACCTCGACGGTGTCGCCCTCGGGAACGTCGAAGTTCAAGTTGATCTTGATGCCGGTCTGGATGCCGCTGGGGATGAGCAGGTTGTGGGTGCCGTCCTCGTCGGTGACGGAACCTGAAGTAACGATCAAACGAACCTGGTTGTACCGGCCGGCGGGAACGAGGGCTTGGCCCAAGAGCAGATCGGTGTGGACGAGGTCCATGAGGTCGACGGTTTGATCGGCGTCGGTGATGACCTGCCACTGACCGCCGATGTTGGCCTCGACGCGATCGATGTTGACATCGACGTCGGTGATCGTGGGGTCAGGAGCATCGGCGAGGCGTACCGCGAGGGTGCCGTTGCCGCCGGTGAACGGATTGGAGCCGCTGCCGCCGCATCCAAGGCCGCTGATAGCGGTGATGCAGGCGAGGATCGTCATCCAGAGCGTGAGCTTCTTCATGTTCGACAGTTCTCCTTAATGAGCTTTGCCTTTGCGATTTAGACGCATGCAGTCATGCCTCGTCCGAAAGAGGCTTGCGCGGTGGGCGCTGATACATTCCCTTTGCGTTTGCCAATTCCGAGACTGCCACGACCTTCCTTGGCCGGCTTCCCTACGGTGGGATCCGCAACCTAGTTCTTTGGGGCGAGCGGTGTTATTTCAGCAGGTGGGCGAACTTCTGGCGGAACTTGGCAACCTTCGGCGAGATGATCGCCTTGCAGTAGCCGCCGTTCATGCCCATCCGCTCGGCCTCGCTCGCCTTCGAGTACTTTTCGAAGTAGTCTTGATGGTATTCCTCGGCGCGTGAGTAGTTCTTGAGAGGCTCCAGGGTCGTGACGATCGGATCCTTCCAAATCTTCTCGCGAGTGATCTCGGCGATGATCCGCTCGGCACGCTCCTTCTCCTTCGGGCTCTCGTAGAAGATGACGGAGCGGTATTGAGTGCCGACATCGGAGCCCTGGCGGTTCAGCGTGGTCGGGTCGTGCACGGTGAAGAAGATCCGCAGGAGGTCGTCGGCCGAGATGAGCTTGGGATCGTAGATCACCCGAAAGACCTCCGCGTGGCCGGTGACGCCGCTGCACACCTGCTCGTAGGTCGGGTTTGGTCTCGCTCCGCCCGCGTAGCCGACCTCGACGGTGCGGACGCCTTTGAGGATTTCGAACATGCCCTCGTAGCACCAGAAGCAGCCGCCGCCCAGGATCAAGTGCTGCTCGCCGGGCTCGAGCTTCTCCGCCGGGCGAACCTCGGCCTTGCCCTGGAGCCCGCCGCCCCAGACCATCGAGAGGGCAAGACCTCCAAGCCCTACGAGCGATACGAGCAAGGGGATCTCCAACTTCATATCTTTAGCTTACGCTGTCCGCCGCTGACGCGCGCCCAGGCCGGGCATGCTTCCTCTTCTTGAGGCAGGGACTTCTTGTTTTGGCATTACCGCGTTCTTGCGAGTTGTGCCGCAAAAAGGGGAGTGGCTATTTTGTGGGTCCACGCCGATAAAAAGTGGACGTAAGGACGCCGAGGGTTGAAAGGGAGATGAATTCACAAACGGACTTCGAACGACTGCAATTGATTTTTAGGCGGTCTCTGACCCTGCCTGAGCTTCAGGGCGCGGTGTACCGGCTGATCAACGCGATCGACTCGAAGGAGACGTCGGTGATCGATCTCGAACGGATCATCTCGAGCGACCCGTACCTGACTGCGAACCTCCTCCGTGTGGCGGCCGGCACGATCGGCTCTGACGAGCGATCGGCCGGAACGCTCCGGAATGCGATTATGCGGCTGGGCTTCCGGGCTATGCGTTCCCTGGCGGTGTCGATCCTCCTCCAGAGCCTGGTGAGCAAGCACGAGTATACGAACGGGTTCGACCCGGATCGCTTTGCGCGGCACTCACTTTTTGTCGGTTTCATGTCTCGGTATCTGTTCGCGCGCAGGCACCAGGTGGAGCCTTTCGATACCGACTGGACGGCGGACGAGGTGTTTGCGGCCGGCCTGTTGCACGACATGGCGGCTGGCCTGCTTGCGCACCTGGCGCCCGAGTCGTTTCAGCGGGTGTACCAGTTTGCGCACCGGTCGGGGCTGAGCCTCGAAGCGTCGTTTACCCGAATCTTTGGGGCGCGCCTGGGCATCCTCGGCAGCACGGCCGCGGCGGCCTGGAATCTACCGGAGGTGTTCGTTCGGGTGATGAGCAAGGTGGACCAGCCGTGGGAGGAGGACGAGGAGTACACGGCGCTCTGCTGCATTCACTACGCCAACCATGTGGCGCATCTGCGCGGGGTGTCGCTTTGCCCTTGGAACCCTTTGGACGAATGCCCGCCCGAGGTGGAGCTGGAAGTGAAGTTTCCGGCGGAAGAGATCGAGCGGGCTTGCGAGGTGGTCGAGCGGCACACGGCGGCCTACCTGGAGGGGACGAAGCCGGTGGGCGCGGCGGCATGACGGCGCTTGAAATGCAGCCTGGCGGCGGGTACAATTCGAGGCTGGTCGCTCCGGTCGTCTAGCGGTTTAGGACATCGCCCTCTCACGGCGAAGATCGCGGGTTCGAATCCCGTCCGGAGTACCATCCACCATTAGGTTCAAAACGCTCTTTTGCGCAGGTTCAAAAACTGAGACAACCGGACGGGATTCGAACTCGCATCTGGATAGGCTCTGACAGGTGGTTCAGACCGGTCTAGAACCACCGTTCGACCTTAGCCAGCCATAGGCAAGCAGAACAATCACTGCAATAGGAATTGCTGCGTTCATGACGACAATACTCCAGAGGAACAGCTTCCTACTGTTTGCCTTTCTCAAACTCAGCCCCAAAACTATCGAAGAAAGAGGTCCAATCGTTAAACTCACTAGCAAACAAGCCCCTAACAGGAACGGATCACGATTTGAGAAGAAAAGCAGTCCCCACGATATGGGAGCAATACAAGCAAGACCGATCGGTAAAGTCAGCCTTTGTGGCGTCACAGTCATGGCCATGGGTTTCCCTCTTTTGGAGGGCCACCGCCAAAGCTAGTGCAAAACCCACTCGCAATGTCGCGAATTGCAGCGCACTGCTTCCAATCTACGGGGAACGCACTACAGTTTTGGTTCCAGCAATACTTAATGTCATTGCAAAACTTCCTGTTGCACGGAAGCCAATTAATGATCCCTCCGCCGACGCTCGGCCCGACACAGATGTCGTGAGCTTTACATGCTGCATCTGTACAGCTATAAGTTTTGGAGCCAGGTCCACACTTTCTAGTCGGACCACAGCAGTTCCCGTAGCCCCATGTTATGCCGCTCCAAAAGTTAAACGAAGGTGGCGTCCAAGGATAGGGTGTTTGGCAATGCCAATAAGCTGGATCTGACTGACTGCCGGGAGGGCCACTGAAAACACAGCCGGGCTCACCACCGTGAGTGGGGCATCCTTGTGGATGGTTGCCACTTGGGTCTACATACGTCACCGGGTTGTTCATGGCGTAGGCGTACGGATGCTCTCCGCCGAGCCACTCGGCTTCTCGCACCCGAGTCAGGAACCTGGCCGTGCCTGCCATATAGAATCGGCGAGGTTGGCCGGGGAAGTTTGGCATTCCGTTGGTCGGTTGGTGTTTCATTTGTCGCTCTCGGCTTTGGCGGTTCATTTCGTTGATTCGCTGGACGTGGTCAATACGTGCGGCAAAGGAATGTGAGTGTTCAAGTGTCCAAGGCCCTCTAATCGTTCCATTGGGTAGCTCAAAGGAGAGGAGGCTGGCGTTGAGGGGCCCTTGCGAGATTGACCATCTTGACCCATCAGGAATATCTTCCCGAGCCATGATCCGGCCCACCTCGCACTTCATCTGTGGCGAAGCTCCCTCAATCCATTGCGGATACTTGTCAAAGTCCGCCTCGGGAGCGGGTGGGAAAACCAAGTCTTGATCCAGGTCGATGCCGTCGCCCGAGTACTCGAATGCAAGTTTCAGACATTCATCAATGGAGGCGCGAATCTGAACCTTTCCTTCGTAACCGTGCCGCGTTACGGCGTCGGCGAAACCAGTAGCCAACTGAGCCAGCTCAGGATCGAGGCGAGTGACCTTTGCCAAGGTGTCATCAAGTTTGGCAAGCATGTTCGAGCCTGTCTTTTGCTCTTCGAGAATCTGAACGGCTAACGCCAAGGCCATGAACACGCCCTCCCTCGGGTTCTCTGGACGGTAGCCCGCCTCAATCGCCCTGCCGAGTGAAGCAATGCTTGCTGCCTGATCCTGGACTATCAGCGAAACATCGAAGCCTTTCTCAGCGATCAACTGATTGACTCGAAGATCGGTGACGTACGACTGAACGAAGCTGAGCTGATGCAGACGACCAGCATCGCTGACGTCCTCCATCACTCGCTCATCTTCAGCCTGATCTACATACTGAACCCAAAGGTGACCGATCTCATGGGCGAAGTGGGTTTCGTGAATCTGAGCGGCATCAATGAAAAGGAGGTTCGCTCCACCGTTCCCAATCGTATCCACCCAGTGGCCGTCGGGAACTCCCGCGTCTCTTCGGGCGTGAGGCATCGTGTCCAGAACGAGAAGTGTCTTGGTCGTGCAGCGATCCACAGCTGCAACAAAGCTTGTTAGCCTCTGACTGAGATTTTGAGGGATGATGCTGGGGAACAGGTCGGCATCAGACTGAGCCCCTTCGCGCCACCTTTGAACTGAGTTAGCAGTCGGTACGTGAACATGGCTCTCGACTTCGAACACAAGTCCATATCGGTTGACGAGTTTGGAGCCGACAGCAGGCAACCCAAAGCGTACGGCTGACAGATTGTTCTTCTCGCGACGGGCAGCGACCTCAAGCGCAAGCTCCGGATCATCGATCCGTTTGAATCGCTTCGGCTCTGGACCGATGGGAACTGCGAAGTCCCCTCGCACCCGGCGGAGGTTACTCGCCATAGTTCTCTCAATGTATCGCAACTTTGCGAGGATTAAGCTTGATTCGTGATAAATCTGTCAGAAAAGTTCTAAGCGCGTCCACTTCGGTGTACCAATCCTCCTCTACCGCCGGCGAAGTTCGCGGGCTGAAGTGAGCCGTTTGTCGGTTACTCGACGTACTCCATCTCTTGAAGCATACGGGGGTTCTGACGCCAGTCCTCGCGCACTTTGACGAAGAGCTCGAGGAACACCTTACGGCCCAGCATTTCCTCGATCTCGAGCCGGGAGCGGGTGCCGATGTCCTTGAGGAACGCCCCCTTTTGGCCGATGAGGATCGCCTTCTGGCCCTGCTTCTCCACCACGATCGTGGCTCGGATGTGGGTGCGCTCGTCGTCATCCTCCCATGAGTCGACGAACACAGCCGTCGCGTGGGGCACCTCCTGGCGAGTGGCGGCCAGAATCTTCTCGCGGATGATCTCCGAAGCCATGAAGCGGGTGGACTGATCGGTGTACTCGTCCTCGGGGAACATCGGATCGCCCTCGGGCAGCCGCTCCAGGATCATCGCCATCAGCTTGTCGACGTTGATCCCTCGTGTGGCGGTCGTCAGCATGTAGTCGTCGGTCCCCAGCAGCTCGCAGTAGGCGGTCACGTTCGCCTCGACGTTCTCCGCCTTGAGGAGATCCATCTTGTTGAGGCACAGGAGGATCGGGATGCCTTGCGAGCCGGAGCGGAGCATCGAGGCGATCTGCTTGTCCATCTCGCCCGGGCGGCCCGAGCCATCGGCCACGAACAGGATGAGATCGATGTCGCTGAGGGAGGCACGCGCAGCCTCGACCATCGCTCGGCCCAGCTTCGTATGGGGCTCGTGGATGCCGGGCGTATCGATAAAGGCGACCTGATGGCCTTCGCCCTGCGCAATGCCCAGGACTCGACGGCGGGTGGTTTGTGGCTTGTTGCTGACGATCGAGACCTTTTGGCCGACTATCGCGTTCAGCAGCGTGCTCTTGCCCACGTTCGGCTTTCCGATGAGAGCCACGAAGCCTGCGCGGTATGCCACGCTAGTCCCTCTTCCTGAACAGGACGCTCATGCCGAGCTCCTCGACGTATGCCTCCTCGGTTCCATCTCTTCGAGGACGAGCGCTCTCCTCGGCAGGTTCTCCTTGCATGCTCGGGCCATTGCCTCCGCCGCCACGTCGGCGTCGTCGTCGGCGTCGCCCAGGGCGATCTTGGTCGAGCTCCTGCTCCGGTTCCTCGAGCACCAGGTGCGGCCGGAGCAGGATATCGTCGGCCAATTCGTCGTCGGCGCTGCCTTCCATCCACTCTCCCAGCTTCATGACGGGCACGTCGAACATGTCGGCGTCGAACCGGACCGTATTGTCGGGCTTGGGCGGCAGTTCCTCCATTCGGAGCAGTTCCGACGGATCGACCTGAAGAATGGCCTCGAGCTCCTCGCGCACGCCCACGAGCATGACGTGCGTGCTGCCGTCGTTGGCATGGAATCGGAGGCCGGAGCCCTCGGGCTGGATCCACTCCCTCGAAATCAGGTTGTAGGCGCTCCACTTGGAGGGCAGGGTGATCGTCCGCTGGCCGGTGCCCGTGCAATGGACGGTCATGAAAGGTGCACACACATGGACTACGTCCTCGTGGAAGTTCCACACGTGGGCGCCCGCCATCTGGCCAAGAGCGCGGATGAGGCTTGGCGTCACCAAGGGCTCTCCAAGGAACACGGACGTCCACGGGTGCTCCCCTTTGAACTCCTTGACTACGAAGCTGGGCAGCCCCGTCTGGGTGTATTCGCCCAGGACCAGCGCCTCCTCCGGGATCGCAAAGTAACTCGGTTCGAGCTTGACCTCGCTGACAAGCCCCTTCTCCCCGAGGGCCTCGCAAAGGGGGTGGCGGCGGTTGAGAATCGTCGTGCCCGCCTTGGAGTGGAAGGGCTGGGGCTTGAGCGCGATGCCGGTCACCTCGCGCGCCCGCTCCAGCGACTCCCGACCGCTGTCGAACAGGCCGGCCGCATAGAGCCAAAAGAGCACCTTGTTGTCCCGCTGCAGCCGCTGCTTGATGGCGCTGCGCAACTCGGGCCGGATATCCCACGCGTTGAGGAATACGTAGAGCTTGCTCTCGGGGAACTTCTCACGATGCTGGAGGTCGCTCAGGAGATAGAAGCCGGCACTGAGGCCAGATCTGAGGACCGACTCCCGCACGTTCTGCACGAGGAGGGTGAAGGCCTTCTGGTCGACGAGGTAGGCGAGGGCGCGCTCGTCGATGAAGATGGCCACATCCGGCTCGGAGAGGGGAGCGGCCATTCGGTGGGTCAGCGCCTCGCGGACTCGGGCGCCGCGCTCCCAGATCGTGTGGGTCCGGAGCCAGCCATTGCCCCACAGGTCCATCCAGCACATGCCGGAGGCGTGGGCCAGCGCCGCGCCGGCGCCGCGCCAGTGGACGCTTTCAAGGGCCTGTGGCGTCTTGATGACCGGGTTGAAGTCGTCTGGCTCATGGCTTTGGCCGATCGCGGTCTTGAAGTCTTCCTCGCTGATGTAGAGCTTGCCATTGAGGGAGAAGCTGTCGATCGGAGCGGGAAATGGGGCGGCGCCGCCGGGCTCGCGGCTCTTGTAGCTCGGCGGTCCGGCGATGAAGTCGATTTCGGGGGTGCGCAGGAGCTTGCCCAGGGAAAGGTGGCCGCTGCTCGGATGGGACCATTCGAAGGTGTAGCCATAGCTTGCGCCAATCAGGAAGTAGCCTTCGCTGGCGCTCTTGGCGGTATAGGCTAGCTCACCGATACGGGCGACGGTGGCGTCGCTCAGGAACAGGTGGTAGTCGACCCACTTGCGCTCCTTCCGGCTGGATCGCACGAACTTCTCCGATCCATGCTCTTGATACGGCGGCACCTCGAGATTCTCAAAGGAGGCATCTCCGTCGAACCAGGCGGCTCGAAGGGCAACGACATCCTCGGCGTACCGCGTTCGAGCCCAGTCTCGGAACTTGCTTCGGGCAGCTGGAGAAGTGTCATAGCCCCAGCCTTCGCCGAAGAACCATTCGCCACGCTCCAGGTGCAACCCAAGGATGTGCTCCGAGTTGGGAAGCAGTCGAAGCTTGCGGATGAACACCTCGAGGCAATCGGCGGCATCCCGCCAGAACGAGTCGTCGCAGACGCTGGGTTCGGCGAGAGTGCCATCTTGGCTGAGGTAGCGAGCCTCGCGATACCTGTCCTGCCAGCCTTTTGGAGCCACGAAAACAAGCCGGAAGAGGACCTGAGCCTCCGGGTTCATGTCCAAGGTCTTCGTCAGCATGTAGGCTGCGAGCTTGACGGCGGCATCCATGGCCTGGGCATCGATCTCGAACTCCACCAGGTGAGAAATGATGGCAATGCCCGCCTCTCCGGCCAGCCGCGCCTCCTCCAGCACCGTCTGGGCTCGTCGTTCGTCGGAAGAGCTGCCGAAGAACAGGATCGGCGGGTACACCCTTCCGTCGCGCACGAGCGTCGGCACCCCGTTTCGGAGGACGATCTGTGGGGCATCGGCCGGGATGGGGATCAGCGGTTTGGCCGGTACGAGCGGTTGAGCCGGCCGCTCCTCCACAGGCGCCTTGCGGCCGGGACCGGATCGGCGTGCAGGTTCCTCCGCGGCGGCCGGTATCAAAGCATCCGCGGCTGTGATCGGCTCCTCTGCCCCGCGGCGGCGGCGACCCCGGCGATTGCGCCTGGATCCCGCTCTTTCCTGGTCTCCGTCCGCTTCGACAAAGGCATCTTGAGGCGGCGGACCCGAGCGGGAACGCCAAACAGGCACGGGCAGATCCTGGCTTGGATCGATCTGAAGCTCGAGCTCCCGGTCATCGGCCTTCCGGCGGCGTCCCTTCGGCTTATCTTCTTTGGTCGGAGCCTGCCCGATTTCAAGCACATCCCTGCCCCCAGGCTTGCGGAAGCTGAAGACGATGTCTTCTTCAAGAAGAGGCTGATCCTGATCGGCTTCCGCCTTGGTCGCTTTCGAGCGTCGGGCCCTCGCGGGCTCTTGTT
>DATLGQ010000086.1:0-4502 GCA_035540435.1 Fimbriimonadaceae bacterium | reverse complement strand
GCCTGCGTATTGCGTGCGGCTTTTGGGCTTGGAAAAACATCAATCCAAAGTGCGACGATGGCGACTTCGTCGGTGTGACCAAACGGATCAACGGCGGCACGGTCGGGCTGGCCGACCGTCGCGAGTGGCTGAAAAGGGTGCGACAGGCAGTGGCGTGGCCCCTGCCGGGGACGGATCCTGATCCTGATCCGGTGCCCGGCGCCCCACCATTTCCCGGTTCCCTTAAAGAGGGGGACGCCGGCGAGAACGTGAGAACCATGCAGGCGAGATTGAACCTGCATCTCAAAGGTGCCGGCATGCCGCAGCTGCCTTTGGGCCCGGGGATCTTCGGACCAAAGACGAGGACGGCCGTCCTATTTTTCAAGAACGCTCGCAATCTCGGCCCCGGCAGCACCGTCGACGAGGCGACCTGGAAGTCATTGTGGCAGTGAAGCTAACCGACCCTACTAGCTGGTCGAGCGGTCAGGTCTGGAGCATCAGGTCGCACAGTGCTTCGGTGATCGGCTGACCGGTCATCACTTCGATGAACAGCCACTGACCTGCGGGGTTGACCTCGAGGAACACGTATTCACCATCAGGCGTTAACCGCAAATCTATGGCGCCATAGAGGATTCCCAGAAAGGACATCAGATTGAGCAGTCGCTCCTGCACCTCGCGAGGAAGGTCGTGCGGACGGATGACTGCTTGCTCCATGGCCATACGGAAGTCATATTGATAGTCACCCTGCCTAATCTCGATAGCGGCCGGGAACACCTTCTTTCCCACGACCGTGACCCGAAGGTCGGCAACCGCCGGAATGTGTTCCTGGAAGATCACAGGCGCCAGACGGACCTGGTCAAGCAGCGTTTCTTCGCCGGAGCGCAGCAGCCGGGTTTCCCGCCATGATCTCTCGGTGGCCGAGAACGACTTGTAGATGGTGCCATTTTTACCCTCTGCTGCCACGAACTGCGCCGCCTCCTGCGGACAATTGGTAATACAGGTGCGGGGAATCCGCAAACCCACGCCCGAGGCCACATTCAACTGGTACATCTTTCTCGAGGCGACCTCATCGCGCACCGGGTCGTTTATCCACAGGGCATCCAAGCAGGACCATAATCCGGTCACCGCGGCGTGGCACTCACCGTAGGCGAACACTCGATCCTCCGAGCTTCGAACTTGCTCATCGAGCTCGAACGGAAGCGGCCGCCGATACCAAACCACCTTCGTAAGAGCCAAGTCCCTAGAGCGCTCATCAACCAGGGCGCTCGCACGCCAGGCGGCGCAGGACGAGCAGTGAACCGTGAGTCCTATGCGTTGGGGGAAACGCGCTGTATCGAAAAGGACGACATCTGCCCCCCGACGCTCAAGCGCGTCCACAACCACCGCTGCGTGCTCGTCCCTATCATGGGACAGCAGAAGAATCATCCAAGCAGCTGCTGATATTCCGCCAGAACCGCCTCATACTGATCGACGAGTATCTCTAGGACTTGCTGTTGCGCCTCGATCTCCTCTGCAAGGCTTGCAAGGCCCGACTCGTATTGGGAAGAAGCGCTGCCCTCGACACCCGGGCCGACAGGAGCATGATGGGGGGTGGACAGGACGAACGGCCGGGAAGCCGGAGGCAGGTTCATTGCGCGACCCGGGTCTATGTCCCGGCGCAGGTCGAAGCCTGCGGACTTCACGTCGGTGACCCGCTTGTGTACCGGCGAGTCCTGCAACGCCGTTTTACGGACATCCTGGACCGGGGCCTTGTCCCGGCTAAGCGAGGTCCGCAGATCCTGGACCACCGAGGTACGGATGTCATCGATCACCGCCTTGTCACTAAAACCGAGCTTGGCCTGATCGAAGCTCGGTCTGGTCACGATGTCATCGATGAGGGGCTTGTCGGTGGTACGCAGGTTTTGAATGGTTGGAGACACATTCCTTATCGATGAGATCCGCATGCCATAGTTGAACCCGCCCTCAGCTGTACACCCTCCATTGGTATGGACCCCTACCAAACTGCCGGTGGTGGCCTGAAGGATGCCCGATCCTGAGTTGCCGCCCAACGTGTCAATGTCGTTGTATCGGACTTGGACGCCGCTGAAATCGGTAGCAGGACCAGCTTCCACGCGCTTGGGCACACCCGCCGGGTGTCCGATGATGCACAGCATATCGTCGAGAGCCGCATCAGTCTGAGATACCTGCGTCCACCCGTAGATCGCCCCGGGATTGCCGGCAATACGGCAGATCGCCATATCGACACCACCCAGCCGGTACTCGACCAACTCGGTGATTGCGAAACTCTGCTCTTGCCGCAGGTTTCCGTTCTGATCAACCTGGTAGTCAAAGTTGAGGTGCATGTTGGTCGCAATTTGCTGCGGGGAGATGATGTTCGACGTGCCGTTTTGCCGCGGCCGTTCCCAACCTCCTCCGGTCTGGTCGAAGAGATGACCACATGTAAGGAACAGGTCGCGCGAGATCATCGTGCCGGTACCCCACCGATGGCCTGACACGCTGCCGGGATTCGTATAGAGCCCGCCGAGATTGTCGTTCCACTGAACCTGCGCTACCGCGCGCTGGTGAGTGTTGACGAATTCCCTGGTTACCCCGAGGGTGCCGTCGTACTGTTCGACCGGCTGGGAATCATCCGTGGCCCCGCAAATGGATTCGAGAATCTCGGCGTAAAGATCTTCTTCGCCTTGGTCGGCGACGCTTTCGGTAAGAACCGATCTTAGGCCAAGCAGCTCAAGGTGAGGCATGAGCATCGGATCACTTGGACCACTTCCGGAGGCGGCGGCTTCGTCCATGCGTTTTCGCTGCGCTTGCGCCTCCTCTCCTTCTAACCTGCCCGCTCTTGCTCCTCGTTTGCTCTCATCGCTCTTGGCCATTTGCCGCCCCCTCGCCGGGCCAACACTGGAAGGTCCTGGAACATGGTAGTGCGGCCCCCGCGCCGAGGCAAGAAAAACTTGTGACCGACCCTCGGGGGAGTGCTTGTGCCTGGTTCATGCCGCCGGTGAGACGGCGCCAGCGCCGCACTTAGGTGTTTTCTAGCACCAGAATTGGGCATCTTAACCAAGCAGTTTGGGATACCTAACGTAGTTCTCCGCACTCTTCAGGGAATAAGGGGGCTGAAGTGGACGATACCGACGAGTGGAAAGTCACAGGCGAGGATGAGGAGGTCGACGAGACGCCGGAAGCCGAGGGCGTTAAGAACATCGAGGCTCAGGAGGCAGCCGCAGACGAGGCGGTCGGGTTGGAGCGAGCCACCCCGGAAGCCCTTCCGAACCGGCAACTCTCCGACCACTTCAAGCTTTCGGAGTTCCACTCCAAGGACGGCGTAGCGGTTCCCGACAACACCGTCGTTGGTCTGATTCGCCTTTGCGTCGACGTCCTGGAGCCACTGCGAACGAAGTTCGGAAGATGCGAAGTCAACTCGGGGTTTCGTTCCAAGAACCGAAATCAAAAGGTCGGCGGAGCCACCCGTTCCTACCACCGGTACGACCTCAGACCTGGATTCGCCGCTGCCGACGTGAATTTTAAGAACGGGAACCCTGCCGCCTGGTTCGCGGAGGCCGACCGAATACTGGGCAACGCCGGCGGAGCGGGGCGTTATGCGACCTTCGTCCATGTCGACAACCGGGACGGCAGATGGAGAAAGTAGTCGATCCCCACTGCGCGGTTTCCACCCGGCCGCGCGGGCGGCGAGGACGTCGGGTCTACCCCGGTTACAGGACCAGCTGATCGGGTCTGGTGATCTCCCGCGGAAGCATGGTGGCTTCCTGTTGGGCAAGTGGGTCAACATCGACCAAGCCCCCAAACGAAAGGCCGGTCAGCTGCTCGATCCGGCTCACCGGCACCTGAAACGTCTTATAGGCGCCATAGGAAAATTCCTCCGGTTCAACCTCCAGGCCTCGGATGAGCTCCTCCTGGCTGAGCAGATATGCCGTCGCAGAGAGGCCACCGCCTCGCTTGACCATAAACACCACCTTCCAGAACTGGCGCGGCAGCCGAACCCCTCGGTACTCATCGTCGTCGGGTGCGAATACCGGACCGGTGAAGACGCTAACTTTGAGCTCGCGGTTGTCGGCGTTTTCCAGGACGTAGTCCTCGAGGCCCGCCCACGTCGTCTTGTTCTGATTGAAGTCTTTGTGCTGGGGCGTGCAGTTCGTGAAGTGAAAGGTGTCGTCATTGGCCAGCTTCGCGAACTCGCGGGTCGGACCCCAGGCCGGGTCGAGGCGGCGAACGAGGTGGCCGCGATCCAAAGGGTTCTGCCGGTAAACTGCCTCGCCGGTCTGGTCCTCCCTGGGAATTCGGGGGTCGAAGAACCACCGATCACTCTCGCGCTTTAGGCGAAAGCTGGCGTTGCCGTCGATGTTGACCGCGGTGAAGAAGGCGAGCTTTCGCTTGCTGTTGATAGCGACGCTGTAGTGGTGGTAGTCCAGCATATGAGCCGGCTTGCCCGCGGGAGGTTCTATAAGAACGGCGGCATCAAGTTGCATCGAGGAGGAGAGCTGGGGCAACGGAACCGAGCTGTCCTCGCC
>DATLGQ010000085.1:0-5729 GCA_035540435.1 Fimbriimonadaceae bacterium | reverse complement strand
TCACCGTCCCATTCTTCGGGTTCGACTTCGTGAACAACTACTCGAGGTTGCTTTCGAAGAGGGAAAACGTCGACCTTCTGCTGGACGAGCTGGGGCGGCGATCTTCAGGAGTTGTGGGAGGCGCGGAGATCTAATGCAATACAGTGACACCGGGTGGTTCGGGGTGCTCTTCACCCTGGTCCTGGTCTTCTTCGTCCTGTTCAACATCGCCAGGGCCAGGGGCAGCAAAGAGCTCTACATTCGGCGCATCCCCGGCCTGAACGCGATCGATGAGGCGATCGGGCGCTCCACCGAAATGGGGAAGCCGGTCCTCATGGTGCCAGGGCTTGGCGCATTGAACGCGATCTCGGTGCAGGCACTCAACATCTTCGCCTACGTCACCCGTACCGCCGCTCGCTTCGCCAACCCGATTCGGCTGCTCTGCGCGGACGCCGCGGTTTACACCGTCGCCCAGGAGATCATCCGCGACGTGTACGTGAGTGAGGGCATGCCTGAACGGTACGACCAGGACTCGGTGCGATTCGTCTCCGACCGCCAGTTCGCCTTCGCTGCCGGCGTCTCGGGAACCATCCTCCGCGAGCAGACCGCGGCGACGTTCTTCTTGGGGGAATTCTTCGCTGAGTCGCTGATCTTCGCTGAGACGGCCAATAGCATCGGCGCGATCCAGGTTGCCGGCTCTACCCAAAACACCCAGACGCCTTTCTTCATCGCCGCCTGCGACTATGTCTTAATCGGCGACGAGTTCTATGCTGCCAGCGCGTATCTGACGCGTGAGCCGGTCCTGGTGGGAAGCCTCGTCGGTCAGGACTGGTGCAAGATTCTAGTCGGCATGACGATCCTCGTCGGCTTCGCGATGAACAGCTTCGAGATGACCCAAACGACGGATCGGGAAAAGGTCAACACCCAGATCGAGTTCCTGTCGGAGCCACGGCCCAAGAAGCTGAGTGACACGTTCATGGGCCAGCTCTTCAACCCCCAGCGGGACGAGGAGGCGGAGAAGGAGATCGTGCGAGAGAAGAGACCGCCGCTGGAGGGCGAAGGTCAAGAGGGAGAGGGCGAGGGCGCGGCCGAAGGCGCAGGAGGGCTATAGGTGTTTCTGGCACAAACGGCGCCACCATCTTTCTTCAACGGACCGCCAGGTTCGACCGAGCTCTGGATTAAGATCGGCCTTGCGCTGGTGTTCGGATTCGGCATGATGATCGCGTTCATGGCGGCGCCCACCCGGGCTCGGCGGCCAATCGTTGCGACGTTCACTTTCCTGGCAGGCCTGTTCTGGGTCCTCTACTATCTCTGGCCCACGGCCGCGAACCGCTCGCCGGACGACATCCCACGAGACCTGTCGGAGTCGGTGGCGTTCTGGCTCGAAGACGCCGTTCCGATCGTGGGCGGCTTTGCGAACATCCTCACGGCCTTTCTACTCGGCCTGGGCATCTACTCGCTCGTTCGAATCCACTCGAAGAAGCTGGCGAAGATGCAGAAGGACTGGCCGTTCAGCCTGGTTCTGCTGCTGAGCATGGTGTTCATGGTCGTGTTCGGCTACATGGACTGGTACCAGCGCAAGATCGCCGAAGGGGGCTCGCGATTCGAGCTTCCGGAGAACTGGGGGCTCGTGCAATACGGAAAGGACCTCTTTTTCGACGGTCTGCTCCAGCAGATGGACGCCGCGATGTTCTCACTCATCGCCTTCTTCATCTTGTCCGCCGCCTACCGTGCCTTCCGCATCCGCTCGGTCGAGGCTACGATCCTCCTGTCGGCGGCGCTTATCGTGCTGCTTAGCCTACTGGGAGGGGTCGAGTTCTTCTGGAATGAGCGGATCCGCGACGTGACGGGTGGCAATCCCGACCACTTCGCCAACAACTTCACCCTGACCTCGGTCGCGGCCTGGATACGGGGAACCTTCCAGACCCCAAGCCTGAGGGCGATCGAGTTCGGAATCGGCATCGGGGCCTTGGCCATGGGCCTCAGGCTCTGGCTGAGCCTGGAGCGAGGAGGTGTGAGCAGCTAATGGCGACCAACGATCCCGCTGCCAAGAGGACCATCGGCGAGAGGCTGCAGTCCGTCAATCGGCTGACCCTCTACGGAATCCTCATCGTGCTGACCAGCGTGCCGCACTTCTTCCACATGAAGATGCCGAACAAGCCGGTCGATGCCACGATGGACCTGTTCCGGGCCTTCATGAATCTCCCGCAGGGCAGCACCGTCTTGATTCAAACGGACTGGACCACCTCCACCCGCGGCGAGAGCGGAGGGCAGATGGAGGCCCTGCTCCGAATCCTCATGCGCAAGGAGATCAAGTTTGCGATCTTCTCCTGCGCCGATCCGCAGGCGCCCCAGGTCGCTCGGAACGTGATCGCCAGCATCAACGCCGAGCGCCGCGAGAGCGGTGAGAGGCCATGGGACCGCTGGAACGACTGGATCGATCTAGGCTACTTCCCCAACGCAGAGGGAACCAACAACGCCATCGCCACCAACCTCCGGCAGGCTTTCGCCGGTCGCGAGGACGTTACTCCCGAAGGCGTCAGCCGAGACGTCTTCCGCTCGCCCGTTCTGAGCAACGTCCGGAATGTGAAGGATCTGTCGATGTACATCATCGTCACGGCTTCGGCGACCTTCAACGTGGCGGTGGAGCGCCTATCGAAGGTGATTCCCATGGGCGCGATGGTCACCGGTGTCATGGGTCCCGAGAGCCTCGTCTACTACGAGTCCGGGCAGATCGTCGGGCTGTCGGCAGGGCTCAAAGGTGTCTACGACCTCGAGACGATGATGGAGGCCGGTGTTAATGTCGCCGATCCCGCGGGCCACATCGCCGTGCGAGCCGGCAAATTCGACGATGAGATCAGAGCGTTCCCCGGCGCGGTCAACGAGGGCAAGGGAACCTCTTACTATCCCACGCTTCACTTCGCCATCGGCCTTATGGTGCTGGCGATCATCGTTGGAAACATCGGCATGTTCTTGAGCCGCAGGAGGCGCGCGTAATGGACTACACAGCGTTCAAGCTCACGATCGCGGTGCTCGCCACGATCGGCCTGTACAGCGTGCTCTATCGCGAAAACAAGTTCTACCGGTTCTGGGAACACGTGTTCTTGGGACTCGCCGCAGGCTGGGCCATAGTCGCGCTCTGGACGGAGTCCCTTAAAGAGGGCTGGTACGACAAGATGGTGGGCTCCACCGGCGAGACGGTGACGCCCGGCTTCTGGCCTTGGGCGTTGCTGCTGCCGATCGGGCTGATGGGATACCTCGTCTTCAGCCGTAAGCACAACTGGATGAGCCGCATCCCCATCGGCATCATCCTGGGCCTGTGGTCCGGGCAGCAGATTCAGGTTTGGTGGACCCGCTACGGCCCCCAAATCCACAGCTCGATGAAGCCGGTCTTCCCGACTTCGTGGGAGCGGTTCACCGCCCCTGCCACGCTCGGGAACCCAGCCTACACCGCGACAGAGGCCGCCGAGATCAACGCGCGCATCTACCCGTCCGAGGCGATTACGAATCTGATTTTCGTGTTCACCTTGATCGCTGTGCTCAGCTACTTCCTGTTCAGCTTCGAACACAAAACCAAGTTCATGCGCGGACTTGCCACCTCTGGGAGGTGGCTCCTGATGATCGGCTTTGGCGCGATTTTCGGATCCACCGTCATGATGCGCTTCTCGCTGCTCATCGACCGCATGTACTTCGTCTGGATCGAGTGGCTCAACAACACCATCCTCGGTAGGGGGTAGGGCTGGACCAGCGCACCGTCCACGCGATCGTGCTGAGGCGCCGGGACTCGGGAGAGAGTGACCGGCGCCTCACGCTGTTGACCCTGGAGCATGGCAAAATCGACGTCGTCGCCAAGGGGGCCAGAAAGGGCGGCTCCAGGTTGGCCGGATCCTCCGAGCCCTTGGGCGCGAACATCCTCCACCTGACGCGCACCCGTAAGAACTACTTCATCACCCAGGTGCAGCCGCAAAGCTCGTTCCGAGGCCTGCGGAGCGACTTCGGGCGCCTGACGCTTGCCCTTGCGCTGGTGGAGCTGTACGACGCGGTGCTCCCGCTCGAAGAGCCGCTCCCTGAAGCCTACGCGCTCCTCGTGAAGTCCCTCGTTGCTTTGGAGCATCACCCGGTGCCGGTGGTCGCGGGGGTGTGGGCGCAGCTCGCGCTCATGCAACACGCGGGCTTCCTGCCCAGCTTCTTGGCCTGCGCCCCAAGCGGCCGGAGCCTGGCTGAGTCCCGCGTGTTCCTAAGTCCTCACGCCGGCGGCTACGTGTCCTCTTCGCATGCCGGCGCCTACACCGACCGATACGAATCCACTCCCGAGGTTCTCATCGGCCTCGCCCGCACCGCCGAGCTCGACGATCCCCCGCAAGTCTTGCGCTTCGCCGCCGAGTGCTACCTGGCTCTGCAGCCATTCTGGCGTGAGATCGCCGGACGCGCTCTCCCCGCGGCTCAGGCGGCTGCCAACGAGGTTCGAACCACTCTGAGCGTATAATCAGGATGCCCATGCGAACCTTGTGCAGCTCTCTCTTCGTCGCCGCCCTGCTGCTGCTCGCGGGCTGCGGCAATCGCGGCGGCTTCTCCCAGCGGACCTCGGGCCAAAGCACGGCCAACGTCTTCCGCTATCCCATCGTCACCAACCCGACCACGCTTGATCCGGGCGTCGTCCAGGACGGCGACACCATCGATCTCATTCAGCAGTCGTTCGAGGGCCTCGTGACTTGGAACGAGAACAACGAGCTGGCGCCGGAACTGGCCGAACGCTGGGACATCGAGGACGACGGCCGCACCTACGTCTTCCACATCAAGCGCGGGGTCAAGTTCCACAACGGTCGGGAGCTTACGGCTGAAGACTTCAAGTGGTCGATCGAGCGAAACCTCACACCCGGATTCCCCTCGGAGACGAACGAGCAATATCTGAGCGACATCGTGGGCGTTCGCGAGAAGATGGCCGGCCAGGCCCAAGAAGTCTCCGGCGTGCAGGTCGTGGATCCATACACGCTTAAGATCACGATTGACAAGCCCCGGCCCTACTTCCTCGGCAAGCTCACCTACCCTGTCTCGTTCGCCATGGCCAAGGAGGCCGCCCCGGCCAGCGGGCCGATCACCAAGATCGAACAGATGGTGGGTACGGGACCGTTCAAGGTGACGAAGTATGAGCCGAACCTCATCGTCGAGCTCGAGGCCTTCGCGGATTATCACCTTGGCAAGCCGAAGCTCGCCAAGATCCTAAGGCCGATCATCACCGACGCCCAGACCAGGCTGAACAAGTACCGGCAGGGCGAGATCGACCTGGTCCAGCTCGAGCGAGCAGACATCAAGCCGCTCCAGGCCGACCCCAAGTTTAAGGACCACCTTCACTTTATGGACAGGCCCTCGATTTACTATGTGGGGTTCTGTCAGCCGGCCTTGCCGGTGTTCAAGGATCGGCGTGTCCGCCGGGCGTTCGCCATGGCCATCGATAAGGACGAAATCGCGAACGATACGCTGGGTGGAATCAACCAGAAAGCGACCGGCATCGTGCCCCCGGGCGTCCCGGGTCATCGACCCAATGCGAACGCCATCCCCTACGACCCCGAAGGCGCCCGTCGGCTTCTGGCCGAAGCCGGGTTCCCAGGTGGAAAGGGCTTTCCTGCCCTGAAGCTCACCTTCCGCGAGAAACGAACGGACATTCGTACGGTCGCCGAGAAGGTGGCGAGCCAGTTGAGCCGCAACCTGAACATCGACGTGCAGTTGCAGACGCTCGAGTGGGGCTCCTA
>DATLGQ010000084.1:0-2401 GCA_035540435.1 Fimbriimonadaceae bacterium | reverse complement strand
GTGATCTGCTGGAGATTGGGGTCTCTGGCGAGCGCGAGCCGATCGTGTTCAGTCTGGAGCCGGTGCAACTCGTTGCTCAGTTCCAGTCGGGCACCCGGGTCGTACCAATCGACGCGGAAGACCTGGTGGCTCGGCTTCAGGCCCAATGAGGAACCGGTTGACGCCAGCACGCCAAGCAACATGCGGGCGTCGCCCGCGATCAAAGTAAGCTAGCACCGCCGGCGGGGCCAGAACCTCCTCTTACACACCATGCGAATCATGATGCTCTCCTGGGAATACCCGCCCCGAATCGTCGGAGGCATCAGCCCGCATGTTTATGACCTGAGCCGCCAACTGGTGCAAAAGGGGGTCGAGGTGCATGTGGTGACGAAGGAGACACCGCTCGCGCCGGATGAGGAGGTCGAGCCGAGTGGCGTCCATGTCCACCGCGTTCACTTGCAGGAGCAGCCCAACGATTTCATCCATGAGATTCAGCTCCTGAACGACGCGACCGAGTTGCGCGTGCGGCAGCTCCTGGAGGACTGGCGGCCCGGCGGGCAGCCGACGCTCTTCCACGCCCACGACTGGCTTTCACTGGACTCTGCCCGCGAGCTGAAGTACGAGTACATGCTCCCGATGCTCGCAACCGTTCACGCCACCGAAGCTGGGCGCAACAGCGGCGTGCACAACGACATGCAGCGCTACATCCACGAGCAGGAGTATTGGCTGACCTACGAAGCCTGGCGCGTGATCGTGTGCAGCGAGTTCATGCGGGAGGAGTGCACCCGACTCTTCAACTGCCCCGCCGATAAGATCGACGTCATCTACAACGGGGTGGACGCGCACAAGTTCGAGTTCGAGTGGACGCCTCAGGAGCGGGCAGAGTACCGAGCGAAGTTCGCGTTGCCGGAAGAGAAGATCGTGATGTACGTCGGCCGCTTCGTCCGCGAGAAGGGGATCCATGTGCTTCTGAGCGCGGCTTCCACGATCGTTGCGCAAGAGCCCAACACCAAGTTCGTCATCGTGGGGGGTGGCCATCGCGAGCGGTATGAGAAGTTCGTGCACTGGTACGGCCTCGGCGAGAAGGTGCTGTTCACCGGCTTTATGGCCAACCGCTCGCTGCACTCGCTCTACCGGGTCGCCGACGTAGCGGTTTTTCCTTCACTCTACGAGCCTTTCGGCATCGTGGCGTTGGAGGGGATGGCGGCTGGGGCTGCGGTGGTCGCCTCGGATGCGGGAGGGCTCAAGGAAGTCGTGCTGCACGACCAAACGGGCACCCTCAGCTACGCCAACAATCCGGAGTCGCTGGCATGGGCAGTGCTGAGAGTGCTCCGAGATCCCGTCCATGCGGAGCAGCTTCGCGAAGCAGCGCGCGCGCGTCTGCGAGAGGACTTCGACTGGGGCGTCATCGGCGAAAAGACCGTGGCAGTGTACGAGCGAGTGTGGCGCGAGTTCCTCGACAGCTACTGGGCTGAAGGCACGTTGTGGCCCGTCACGCCCGGCGCCGAAGAGAGGGCGCGGGAGCGAGCCGTTACCGCCAAGGCGCGCACCCCGGTTTCCAAGCGTCGGCCGCGACCGGCGGTTTCGGTCGTCACCAAGCCCGCCACTCTGGACCATGAGGAGATGACCGAGAAGTTGCCCTGACCGTTGAGCCGGTAGGACGCTCGAGGGGAGCTTGGAGAAATCGACTTGGATAGAACGGGAGTCCCCACCATATCGCCGACAGAGCTCAAAGAGGAGCTGAGGGGGCCGACACCTCCCAAGGTGATCGACGTTCGGGAGTCTGATGAGCTGGAACTCAGCCGGTTGCCCGAGGCGATCCACATCCCCTTGAACCAGCTCCCGTACCGGCTCGACGAGCTGAGCCCGGACGACGACCTCGTGATCCTGTGTCGCTCGGGCAATCGAAGCGGCAGGGCGACTCAGTTCCTGCTTGCGCAAGGGTTCGCAAGGGTCCGCAACCTCGGGACCGGCATCAATGGCTGGGCGCGGGAAGTCGACCCCACGCTCCCCACCTATTAGGCTCAACGTTCATGGTTTCTTCGAACCGGCCTTTTCTTTGGCTTTGCGTTTGGCCTCGTCGAACACTGGCTTTAGCTTCTCGGCGAGCTCGATCTGCTGCACCCACACATCGGGGTGGTCGTAGTGGAGGTTCATCGCCCGCATCTCCTCCTTGGGTCCGATGAAGATGACGGGAGCCTCGAACAGACCGCCTTCGAGGTGCGCCAGGAACCGCGCGTTCTCTCCCGATTCCCATACGTACAGGTAGCCCTTTGGATGGGTCGCCTTGCCGCTCGGCTCTCCCAATAACTGTATTGCCTTACTAGCCAGTGCCTCGGGTTTGGCGTTTGCGCCGAGGCTGTAGGCCAGGAAGGCCACCTTGCCGCCCCGGCCGTTTGCGCCGAAGCTCTCGGACGTCTGA
>DATLGQ010000083.1:0-2727 GCA_035540435.1 Fimbriimonadaceae bacterium | reverse complement strand
CAGGCGGCTCCCTGGAACCGCAAGCTGCACGTCAGCCATTCGATCACGATCAATAAGCCCCGCGAGGACGTGTACCGCTTTTGGCGGCGGCTGGAGAACCTGCCGCGATTCATGGCGCACCTGGAGTTCGTGCGGGAGAACGACCCAACCCGCAGCCATTGGTGCGCCAAGGGACCGGCGGGCCGGCACGTGGAATGGGACGCCGAGATCACCCAGGACAAGCCGCGGCAGCTCATCGCCTGGCGCTCGCTCGATGGCTCGGAGGTCTTCAACGAGGGCGAGGTGCACTTCTTCGACGCTCCCGGGGGGCGCGGCACGGAGGTGCACGTGAGCCTGCGCTACGCGCCTCCCGGCGGCACGTTCGGCGCGTTGATGGCCCGGCTCTACGGCGAGGACCCGCAGTCGCAGATCGAGGACGACCTGCGGCGAATGAAGGCGCTGCTGGAAACCGGCGAGATCCCTACGATCGCCGGGCAACCCCGCGGCAAGGGCGGGCGGGCCCCCATCGGCGCCAGGATGGTGGACCTGATCGAGAGCCGGACGCCGGCGCAGAATCCGTCGCAGGCCGCGTAGTTTCCTGGGCCCGTTCGCGGTTTTCGTTCGTGGATGGTGCGGGCGCCTTTGGCGTAGTCTGCGACCCCTTCAGGGTCGTGGAGGTGGTGTGCCGCCTTACCCCGGGTCTTCGACCCGGGGCTAACGATCTGCCACGCCTCCGGCGTGGGAGGCACTTGCCGCCGTTTGCTCGTCATGTCAGAATAAGTCACTTCCCGCCGCCTCACCGCTCAGGGCCGCCGACGCGTTCCCGAGTTCAATATCAACTGCGGGTCGTTTCTTAGGAGGAGCCAGTGGACATTCTTCGCATGCTGGAACAGCTCGGCGACCTGGTTGAAAAGCCGCGGTCGTTCGGCCCCATTACGTGGGGCTTGAACAAAGAGGAAATCGCGATGCAGATCGCCAAGGTGCGGGCATCGCTCCCGAACGAGCTGAAGGCGGCAGTGGTGACGGTGCGGGAGTCGGATCGCATCGTCGAGACCGCGAAGGAAGACGCCACCATGACCCTCGAGAGCGCGCGGCGGGAGTCGGAGCGGATCGTCGAGGAAGCCAAGAAGGAGGCGGAGCGGATTCTGGAGCAGACGCGCATCCAGCAGGAGCGGATGGTCAACGAGAGCGAGGTGCTCAAGCTGGCCAAAGCGCAGGCGGAGGAGATTCGCAACGCGGCGGATCGGGACGCGGTGCAGATGCGGCGCGGCGCCGAGAAGTATGCGCTCGACGTGTTGGGGCAGCTGGAGGGGGTCGTGGGCAAGGTCATGACCACGATCGAGGGCGGTCGACGCGAGATGGAGCGTCCCGCGCCGGAACAGGCGGTGGTGCCTGCCCGCGAGCGGGTGCGCGCCTAGGTAGAATCGGCCCGTGGAAGGCGAGTATCTGGGGATCCTGGTGTTGGTCGCCCTGGCAGCGGTCATCAGCGCCGTGATGGTGACTGGCAGCTGGCTGCTCGGCCCCAAGAAGATCACGCCCTACAAGCAGTCCACCTACGAGTGCGGCGTCACCCCCGTGGGTGATGCGAAGGAGCGCTTTCCCGTCAAGTTCTATCTGGTGGCGATGCTCTTCATCCTTTTCGACATCGAGGTCGTGTTCCTCTGGAGCTGGATGACGGTCTACGCCCACTCGGAAACGGCCTTCAAGCTCTTCAGCTTCGTGGAGATGATCCTTTACATGAGCACCTGGATCTTGGGCTATGTCTATGCGATCCGGGTGCGGGCGATGGACTGGGAAGGGCCCGCCGATCTGGAGACGGAACTGGCGCCGGAGCCCGACGATCTGCCGGAGCCCCGGCGCACGCTGCAGCCGGCGGCAGGAGGCCAGTAGGTGAGTGGGCCGATGGTGGGGGAGGAGCGGCTCGAAGTCGTCAAGGTCCGGGACAAGTTCGGCGATGCGCTGATCAAGGTCAAGGAGTTTCGCGGAGACACGTTCCTTTGCGTCGAGCGCGAGCGACTTCCCGAGATCATCCAGTTCCTGAAGGAAGATCCGGACCTTCAGTACAGCTACTTCAGCGAGTGCCTGGGCGCCGACTACAGCCGCTGGCCACACGAGCGGGATCTCGAGGGCCGCTTCGAGGTGATCTACAATCTGATGTCCCTCAAGCACTACTCGCGCATCTTTGTGAAGGTGGCGGTGGACGACGGCCAGAAGGTCCCGACGGTCAAGCACATCTTCCTCGGCGCCGAGTATCCGGAGCGCGAAGTGCAGGACATGTTTGGAGTGTTCTTCGAGGGTAACGAGCCCCAGGTGGGAGTGCGGTTCCTTCTTCCGGACGATTGGGTGGGCTACCCTTTGCGCAAGGAATATCCGCTGGGTGGCGAGGATGTGTACTTTGCCCAAGGCGACCGCGGCCCCGCCGTGGAGGACATCTCGATGCCCCATGCCGGCGAGAGCTTCGAGGGCAAGACTGGCACCGACGAAGTCAGCGGCCGCTAAGCCGCGGATAGTCTTTTGGCCTGCTCGCGCCGCTTCTTTGGGATAGGGCCGGCGAGATTACCGGCACCCTGCGTCACGCGTGGAAGACTTGAGTCTGACGCTCTCGTGTACGCCACACGATCAGTGCGTCTTAGCGAATAGTTTCCAAACAAGTACGTGCCCTAGTGGGACCCTTTCTAGGATCTTGTGATCACGCTAAAACTTTGATAGAATGCGGCTGAGGAGAGTGGGGATGTTCTATTCCCCAAT
>DATLGQ010000082.1:0-7123 GCA_035540435.1 Fimbriimonadaceae bacterium | reverse complement strand
GATCTTGGTCGTGGAAGACCTGGACGTAGGCTTGAGAATTGCCCGGACCGGCGGCTGGAACCGCATCGTGACCCTCGAGGGCGAGATCGTTTATCAGAGTGGGGCAGTTACCGGCGGCGCCGCCTCCAAGACTAGCTACGGCATCATCCAGCGCAAAGCGGACCTGACGGAGATCCAACGTGAGCTGCGCGACCTCGAGCGCCTCATCGGCGAATCGGAGAAGTCGTCGGCGGCACGAACTGCAGAAATCGATGGTTTAAGGCGCGAGGCTGCCCAGCAGCAGGCGAGCCTGTTGGAGCTACGCGACGAGGCCGAGGAAACGCGCTTGTGGAGGCAGAGCGTTCTGGAGGAACTGCACGCTGCGCAAAAGGGGCTCCAGAAGCTGGAAACCGAGCGGGCGAAGCTTGCGGCCGAGAACACCGCTCTCGAGCCTCCGAACGTAGCCCAGGTAGAAGCGGATCGCGACGACCTCCTCACCCGTCTGGCGGCACGTTCTGCAGATGCGGATGCGGCCAAAGCCCGGATGCAGGAGGCCGAGCTGCGGCTTGCGCAGGCCCAGCAGCGCACTTTCCACGCCCGACGCCGGCTGCAGCACGCCCAGGAGGCCGAGCGGGGGCGCGAGCGAAAGCGCGACCATCTGGGTCCCGAGCGCGAGAAGACCAAAGCGGAGATTGAGAGCGCCCGGTCGGCTCGAGAGCAGGCCCTCGCTCAAAGAGCCGAAGCGGATAAGCGGCTTGATGCCGCCCAGATCAGGAAGCACGAGCTCCTCGAAGAAAGCCTGAGGCTCGTGGAGGAAAGCAAAGGCGCTCGTGCGAATGCTCAGGCGGTCGTGGATGCCGCTCATCAAGCCGAGCTCGATCGGGCAAGGCTGGACGCCAAACGGGGCGCCTCCGCCCAACGGCTCTACGAGGAATATGGTCTTACGGAGCACGACGCGGTGGAGCAGGCCGCGCACACAGCCGTACCCGAAGATGCGGCCGCCCTGGTCCCCAAGCTCCGTCGAGAGTTGAAGTCGCTCGGCGATGTGAACTTGGGAGCCATCGAAGCGTTCGAGCGCCTCGACGATCGATGCCAGGAGCTGTCGGCCCAGCGAGACGACATAACCGAGGGCATCAAGCAGGTCGAGGCCGGTATCAGGGAGCTCGATCGCCTCACGCGAGAGCGCTTCCTCACCACCTTTGAGCAGGTACGTGCTGCCTTTGCTGAAATCCTCACCCGACTGTTCGGGGGCGGCTCGGGTGACCTGAAGCTGAGCGACCAGAGCAGCATTCTGGAAAGCGGCATCGAGATCGATGTGGTCCTGCCAGGCAAGAAGCGCCAGCGCCTTGAGTTGCTCAGCGGAGGCGAGCGCTCTTTGTGCGGCGTCGCGTTCTTGTTCGCCCTCCTTCAGGTGAGGCCCTCACCTCTGGTCGTGCTCGACGAGGTGGATGCGCCGCTGGACGGGCGCAACGTCGAACGGTTCATCGACATGCTGCGAGACTTCTCGAAGGTCACGCAGTTCATCGTAATCACCCACAACCCCACCACCATCGAGGCTGCACCCACATGGCTGGGCGTCACGATGCAGGAGCCCGGAGTGTCGACCCTCGTTCCGGCAAGAGCCCCGGCGCGAGCCGTGGTAGCAGATCAGCGCGAGCCGATCACAAACCAGACCGTCCAGATGGTCACATAAGCCGCCGAGCCGATCAAGCTGGCGTTACGCACGAAGCGCACGTTTTGGCGGCCATACCAAACGAGGGCGGCCCAGGTCAGCGCGATCGTCGCCCCCTTGACGAGGGCAAAGAGCCACTCGCTCTGCTCGATGAGCCCCCGCATGAGCGGGTTCATTTCCACGATCCTTCCTTGAGCGTGTAGCCACGCCGTCACCACCAGATCAAGGGTGGCGATGCCGACGAGCAATAGCAGGCTGCGGGTAGGAACGAGCGCTCTCATGATTCGTTGGACGGCAACTTCCGTGCCGCCGACATTCTCCACCGGCAATGTTTTCCACGCAACCCGCAACATTGCCAATAAAGATTTCCAAGAACGAGGGCCGGAGCAGGCTTGCGACAAGAATCCGCGCACTCTAACGTCTTCTCACACGTGCCGCTCACGCCTTTGCTCGCCCTCGCGGTGCTGCACACGGGAGCTCCCGCCCAGAGCTCGCTGGACGTCCTGCCTGGGCGCCCGCAGCCGGACCTGCAGTGGACGCTGGTGCTGGGTGGAGACGTCATGTTGAACGGCATTCCTCCACAGGCCCAGCCCCTGGAGGGCTTGGCAGAGGTGTTAGGGGCTGCGGATTTCGCGTTCGCCAACCTGGAGATCCCGCTAACCGACAGTCGAGCGGCCACCAGACGAAAAACACCTGCTGAGCTGCGAACGAGAAGTCAGTTCATCCTCAAGGCTCACCCAGATCATGCGCCGCACCTGGCCGATGTCGGCATCGACGCCGTAAGCCTGGCCAACAACCACGCGATGGATTACGGTGCGGGGGGGCTCGAGCAGACCCGGTCGCTGCTCTCCGAACGGGGGATCGTTCACGCCGGTGCGGGAAGCGATTGGCGTGAAGCCACCCTACCGGCGATCGTCGAGCGCCATGGGGTGAGGATCGCGCTCGTGTCGTACCTGGCCTTCATCGGCGCCGAAGCACTGCGCAAATGCACTCCCGCCACGGACGTGGAGCCCGGCATCGCCGTCCTCAGCTTTGGGGGCCGGATCGGCCCGGAGCAGCGAAAGATCTTGACTTCGATCGTGCAGCGGGCCCGCAGTGAAGCTGACTTGGTGGTCGTAGCTCTGCACTGGGGGATTGAGAAGCAGAGGGTGCCCACCTCCTATCAGGTGGCGCTGGCTCGGGCATTTGTCGACGCCGGCGCCGACGTCGTGTGGGGCCACCATCCTCATGTGCTCCAGGGCTGGGAGCGGCAGGGTGACGGCGTCATCTTCTACTCGCTTGGCAACCTGATCTCCCCCATGCCGGCCGTGACCGGCCTCTTCCGGCTCACCTACCGTGGCAAGGAGTTGGTGGACGTCATGTTCATCCCTGCCCAAATCTCGGGTGGACGGACGCGCCTGCTGGAAGACGGATCCGCCGAACGCGAGGTGGCTCGGATGATCGGGCTCAACGAGCAGCTGACACGGCGATTCTCCCGCCGGTCTACGAACGGCGCCAGAGCACCGGGTTGAGCGTGCTGGCCGCCGGCTCTCCCGGCACGCCGCCGGGCAGCCATCGATCCAGGTCCGCCTGACGGTTCGGATGATCCGGCTCGAGAATCTTCGCGCCATCCTCGAAGTAGATGATCGTCATCGCTTCCCGCGTCGTCTGCGTTCTGTTTCCGGGCGCGCCGTGTAGACACCAGCCCGAGTGGAAGGTGGCGTCGCCGGCAGCCATGTCGACGTTTTCGGTAACCGAGTAGCCCTTGGACGAGAGGAACTCGTTGAACATGCGCTCGGACTCATCCGAAATTGGAATCGGGCCAAGGTACCCCTCCTGCTGCGATCCAGGAGCGAAGCGCATCGTTCCCATCTCGGCGGAGAGGTCGATCAGCGGCATCCACATCGTGATCGTCTTGTCGGTCGCCAGTGGCCAGTAGAACTGATCCTGGTGCCACGGCGTGTGCCCGCCGCCGGGCTCCTTGAAGAGGGCCTGGTCGTGGTAAAGGCGGATCGCGTCGACCTGCATCAGCCTGGCAGCGATCTCGGCAAAACGCCGCGCGAAAACGAACTGGCGCGCCGCTTCGTCCACCTCCCATAGGTTCATGATCTGCAGGAACGCCTTCCCGTAGGTGTCGCGCTCCTCCATCGGCCGCTGCTCGACGTTGTAGCGCATCGCTGCCTCCACGATCACCTGTCGGTACGCCCGGATCTCGTCTGGGGAGCAAACGCCGCGCAGACGGACGAAGCCGTCTCGGGCGTAGGCATCCACCTGCTCCTGAGTCAGGGGGTAGGAGTGATCGAGCGGCGGCAGTGCCAATGGTGCGGTGGACATCGCGACTCTATTGTACGGCTTGCACTCCTCCCCCGCATCTGCTAGATTCAGCACATGCGTTTCCGCTTCTTGACCGCACTCGTCACTTTTGGTCTTGCCTGCTCCGTTCTCGCCGACGCCCGCTCCGACATCCAGGCGGGATACGACAAGCTCGTTGCCGCCTGGAAGGCTAACGACGCTGTCCGGTCCGAAAAGGCGATGAAGGCGCTGGCTACCCCTGATTTCACCTATATCGATCTTCAAGGGAACAAGCAGAACCTTGCCCAGATCATCGAGATGACCAAGATGCAGACCAAAGCCACCAAGAAGGTGGACAAGATGGAGATCAAGATCACCAGCTTCAAAATCAGCGGCAACGTGGCCACCGTTACGACACGCGGCGCATTCGAGGGGGTGGTGGCTCTGATGGATCCCAAGAAGCCAGGCAAGCTCGTCACGACGTCGACTTCGACCGACACCTGGGTGAAGACGCCCCAGGGCTGGAAGTGCAAGACCGTGAAGATCACCAAGGAGTCGGTGACCTTCGACGGTAAGAAGCTGGCCGCGCCGGGCTAACGCGCGAGGCGCCTGCCTCGACCGAACCCATGGCGCTTGCTGCCCTTCTGCTTGTGGCAATGCAAAGCCCCGCGAAGAAGGGGCTGCAGATCCAGATGCCGGACGACGCCATCGCTCTCGGCGTGAGGCATGCGGCCCTGAATGTTCAGATTGGCGACTACTTGACCGCCGAGCCCACCACTAAAGGCGAGCTGCTGGGCGGCACGTCGCTTCGGCTCGATCTCGACGCGCTTGCCGGATTGAAAGCCACGACCGAGAAGCTCCACCGCGCGGGTATGAAGGTATACGCGATCCTGCTGGCGCGCGCGACCGGCAATCCCGCGATCGACCGACACATCCTGCACCCTAAGTACGAGTCGGCTGCCCCCAATCGTCTCGCCGCATTTCGCACGACGGACGAGAGTGGCCAGAGGCTCCTGCGCGCCTTTTGTCGGGAGCTTTCGGTCCGGACTCCCATCCGTGGGTGGATCGTCGGAAACGAGGTCAACAGTCACCACGACTGGTACAACATGGGCCCCGCGGACTCCGCCGACGTGATCGAGTCGGTGGAGCGCTCGCTTCGGACCGTGCACGAGGGCGTAGCCGAGCGAGGCGGCATGGTCTACCTGTCCCTCGACCACTTCTGGGCTCTCCGGCACCGACCGGATCGCCCCGATCAGAGCCTCCCTGGCAGGGAAGTGCTGGAGGGGGTGGCCGCTTTGGCCCGCCGGAGAGGCGATTTCGGCTGGCACGTCGCCCACCATCCTTACCCGGAGAATCTCTTCGAGCCTCGCTTCTGGCTGGATCGCACTCCCACCTTGAGCTTCGACACCCCCAGGATTACCTTCAAGAACCTCGAAGTGCTCACGGAGTACCTGAAGCAGCCCCACTTGCTCCATCGAGGGCGGGCGCGGCGCACCATCCTGAGTGAGCAGGGCTTCCACCGGCCCGATGGCCCCGAGGGGGAGAGGCTGCAAGCCGCGGCCTATGCTTACGCTTGGAAACGGGTGGCGAGGAATGACGGAATCGACGCGTTCATTCTGCACCGGCATGTGGATCATTCGCATGAAGGCGGTCTCAAGCTCGGTCTCTGGACCAACAAACCCGGCTCGATCGCCGATCCCGACCGGAAGACGCAGATGTGGGACGTGATGAAGGCCGCCGGCACTCCGGGTGAGGAAGAGGCCTTCCGCTTCGCGCTGCCGATCGTCGGCCTCGAGAACTGGAATCAGGCGGCCCCGCAACGAGTGCCGAAGTAAACAAGGCGATGACTACGGCTGGGGAAGGCTGTCGGGCAGGATCTCGCCCGCATCCACTCGCAATTGGCGGCGGAGCATGCGCCCGTGTGTTCGCCGATCGGAGCGTTCACTTCGGTTACGGACTTCCTTTACTGAGCAGCACGAACAGGTGCCGTCCTTCGGGATATGAATCGTCCACAACTTCCTCATAGCGAAGCCGCTCGAAGCCAACCTCATCGATCATTCGAAGGTAGGTGTCAGTATCGAAGTGGCTCCAGAACATGGTCGCGCCATGGTAGTCATCCCAGTCGGCCTCCAGGTCGTTCGCGCCCAGGCAGAGCAACGCGATCCCGCGGGGGGCCAGCGCCTGCAGGACCTTCTGGAGGAGGCGGCGGTGGTGCTCGCGGGGGACGTGGATGAGCGCGTAGAACGACACGATCCCATGCCATTGCGCTTCTCCCAGATCGGCCCGCACCATGTCCGCCTGCACGAGCTCCGCCTCCGGGACCAGTTGCCGAGCAAGCGCAAGCTGACTTTCGGAGAAGTCAAGCCCTGTCACTCGGTACTGCCTTGCCAGCCGCGCCAGCACCGGGCGTCCGGCGCCGCATCCCAAGTCGAGCACCTGCGACCCAGGGGGTACGAGCCGCTCGAACTCGTCCAACTGGGCGAGGTCGGTGCTGGGCCGATTACGCTCCGCCAGGTAGGCGGCGGCGATCTGGTCGTACCCGCGCTTTACCGCCTCCACCGGTTCCACCGCCCTATCTTACGGCAGAGGTGAAACTTCAGGCGGGTCACCCAGCGCCAACAGCTACGCCGTCAAGGCCGCGTCGGGCTCGAACACGAACTCGCCGCCGCGATAGTCCACGATGACCCGCTGCCCCTCTCGCACGTCCCCGCGCAGAATTGCGTTGGCCAGCGGGTTCATCACGTCCCGCTGAATGGCTCGCTTCAGTGGCCGAGCCCCATAAACCGGATCGAAACCGGCCGTCGCGATCTGAGTGGCCGCATCTTCCGTCAGCCGCATCTCGATGCGCTTCTCCGCCAGCCGCTCGGACAGCTTCTCGAGCTGAATCTGTACGATCTGCTTGATGTCGTTGACGCCCAGCATCCGGAACACCACGATGTCGTCGATGCGGTTGATAAACTCCGGCCGGAAGTACGAGCGCACCTCGTCCATGATCTTGGCCTTGGTCTGGTCGAAGTCGCCGCCCGACAGGAGCCCGTCTGCGTAGTGGTGTGAGCCCAGGTTGCTGGTCATGATCACCACCGCGTTGCGAAAGTCGACGGTACGGCCCTGGCCGTCGGTGAGACGCCCGTCGTCGAGCATTTGCAGCAGGACGTTGAACACCTCCGGGTGCGCCTTCTCGATCTCGTCGAGCAGGATCAC
>DATLGQ010000081.1:0-5815 GCA_035540435.1 Fimbriimonadaceae bacterium | reverse complement strand
TCCGGTCACGACGCGACTGATGCTCGACCTTGGGGACAAGGTCCGCAAGAGCCCGTTCGAGTGCCTTGCGATCGTGGCGGGCTTCGGATTCGGGGTGCGGTCGCTCTTCAAGGTGCGGGCGGTCAGTGGTGCGATCGGAGCGGGTCTGATGCGCGTTCCGGGGCTTGGGGAGCTGCTTCGCAAGCTCGCGATGTCGCGGGCCCTGCAGTCGATCGCGACGCTGCTGGGCGGCAACGTTCCGATCATCGTCGCGCTCGAGCACGGCGCGAAAGCTTCGGGCAGCGCTCAGTTAGGTGCCGCCATCCGGCGGTCAGCCGAAGTCGTGCAGCATGGCGGTTCGCTCTCGGAGGCGATGAGCGAGCACAAGCTGTTCCCGCCCATTCTGGTGCAGATGGTAGCGGTGGGCGAAAGGACCGGAAAACTGGCGCCCATGTTGTCTACGTGCGCCGAGAAGATCGAGGAGGAGACCGACGCGCGTTTGAAGGCGTTGGTGGGGATTTTGGAGCCCCTCATGATCGTGGCCATGGGCCTCGTGGTCGGCGTGATCACGGTCTCGATCATCCTTCCGATCTATTCAGCGGTGCAAAACATCCGCTGAGACTAAGGGATTGCGAGGAAAAAGCCGAGAAAGAACTAGAGGGTATTGCCACTTATGCAAGTGCTGAGTAGAAGAGGGAGTCGGAGCGCCTTTACGCTCGTGGAACTGCTGATCGTCATCATCATCTTGGCGGTCTTGGCCGCGATAGCCATCCCGAGGTTCATGGACTCGGGCATCCGGAGCAAAGAGGCCAGCCTGCGGGGGAATCTGAAGCTCATCCGCAATGCCGTCGAGTTGTTCCAGAACGATACGGGAGCGTTCCCGTCGGCCCTAGCCGATCTGGCCGCCACCACCGCGCCTGCCAATGGCAAGGACACAGCCGGGGCCAACAAATCGATCAGCAGCGGCGACTACAAGGGACCTTATCTTCAGGCGATTCCCAACGACCCAGTCTCTGGCAACGCGTTCAACTATTCGACCACGGCGGGATCGGTGGGCAAGGTGACGTCCTCAGCCAGCGGTAACGGTTTGGATGGCACCGCCTACAGCACCTGGTGATTTAACTTCTCACTGTCACTGCGCATGATCCAGGGGCGTCTTCCGGGAAGGATGACGCCCTTGTGGCGTAAGTGAGGGCTTGACGAAGCGCCGGAAATGCGCGCGGTGAGGTGTATGAACACCGAACTTCTTCTCACGCCGCTACCTCACCGGGCGCGGCGTGGGGATCGGCCAGTGGACACGATCGTCCTTCATGCCACCGCTCATGCCCAGGGCGCCACTTTCGAAGGCGTCATCCGATACCTGCAGCGGAGCGCGGCAACCGCCAACCCCGTCAGCTATCACTACCTGATCGCCGCTGACGGCCGCATCGTCAAAGGCTGTCCGGCCGCCAGCTGTGCCTACCATGCCGGCCGAAGCAGAGGTCCGCAGGGGCCCAACGTGAACGAGTACAGCGTCGGCATTGCGTTCTTCAATCGAAACGACGGCTTGGACCCCTACCCAGCAGCCCAGAAGGAATCTTGCCGCCGCCTCATCCTGGAGCTCAAGCGCCAGTTTCCCGCCATGCGATATGTGACGACGCACTATGGCGTGAGCTGGGGCAGGAAGACCGACCCCCGGGGATTCAACGTTCTGGAGCTGGCCAGGCAGGTGTCACTCGTGCCGTGGAAAGCGCCGGAGGCGCGCTGGCTTTGAGCGAGCGCACCCGAGCGAGGGGGGACTTCGGCGGGCCTTATGAGGACCTGGGCGTGCCGGACGGTCTCAGAAGGCGCTAACGGACCGCTGCCACGGGCTCGGCAGACGCCTGCGCCGTGTTCCGATCGATGGGCTCGCCCAGACACAGATGCTTGCCGGGCATGATGTTTGGCACGGCTTTCCATTGCACGTACGCCAACTCCTCGTCGGGCCGAGAGACCGCGTAGAGGGCTTCGAATCCAGTGCCGGTGCTGAGACGTCCCACATGGTCCTTCGCCTCTTTGGCGAATGCGGTCGGCAGCAGGTCTTGGAACCTCACGCCCGCGAGGTCCCCGACCGCCTGTCCGAGCACCTGTGCGGCCGCGGCATTGGCAAACAGGCAACGACCTTCGTCATCGAGGATCAAGGCTGCGCTTGGTAACGCCGAAAAAGCCGCTTCGAAGACTGCCTCGTCACCAATGTTGCGAAGCTCGCTACCCACGCCACACACTGCGTTGGCCATGCCGCTTTGCCCGATCACCGAGAACTTGGTCATGGAGACTCGCTTGACACCGCTTCCGGTTTCTATTTCGAGTGTCTGGGTCGTGGGCTTGTTCGACTCGAGCGCCTCTCGATCGTGGGCTTGAATCCGATCGGCCGTCTGCGAGGGGAAGATGTCTTGGTCGGTCTTACCGAGGATGTCCTCGCGCTTGAGGCCGGTCACGCGCTCGCACTCGCGGTTCACCAGCAGATAGCGGCCTTCCGGGTCCTTGATGACGGTGATGCTGGGGGACGCGTCGATGATCGCCTGAAGCCGGGCCTGGCTGTCCTGGAGTTCGCGCTGGTAACGGTTGCGCTCCGTGAGGTCCAGAACGACCGAGAGCACCGAGACGAACTTGCCGTCGTCGTCGACGAGGGCCGAGTGGTACCACTCGCAGTCGAGCACGGTGCCGTCTTTACGGTAGTTCCGGCAGGCGATGAAGCCATGAGAGGCTCGACCAGCCACCAGGTCCTGCGAGAGCATCGTGACTCGCCCCGCGTCCTCCTCGTAGAAGAACTTCCATTCAGCCGGCTTCTTGCCCTCGACCTCGTCGCCGGACCACCCGAAGGTGTTCTCGGCGCCGACGGACCAACGGCTGACTCGGAAGTCGGAATCCCACTCGATGACGGAGATCGGGGTGTTGTCGAAGTGGAAGTTGAGCCGCTGATGCGCCTCGCGGAGCGCCTGCTCAGCTTGCATGCGCCGCAGGATTTCGCTCAGCAGCTGGTGGTTCTCGGTTTCCTTGATGCCGAGGACGCTCTCGGCGTCGCGGCGTACCGCAGCTGCGACCAGCTCAGCTCGGTTGCTGCCCCCAAGTTTCTGGCGGATCCTCATCCAGTAGGTCAGCACGGTCGCAGTGCTGATCCCGAGCTTGCGGGCGATTTCCTTGTCCGTGAGGCCCTGAGTCGCGTAGACGAGAACCTGTTCTTCTCGTTCGCTGAGTGCGTTGCCTTCTGCTTTGGTGCTCATGTCCCCTTGTCGTCTGCGAAGCCGCCACCACCGAGGCGTTCTTCATGAATGCTTTACAAAGAAGTATAAGCTGGTTCGCGCCGGTTCTGATACACGCATACGGCTGGCATGCGGCTGCGTCGGTCTTAATACCGACACGCGCGTCCCATCATTGGAGACCGAGTTCGGCACCTTCGCGGCTAGTCCTCCGCGGCGAGGTCTCGCTTCTCCTCGTCCAGCTTGCCTTGGGCCTCTCGGACGTCTTCGGCCTCGTTCTCGCGAGGGTTGCACCCGGCGATCGCTCCCCCGAGGATCGACAGCGCCAACGTCGACATCATGAACGCTCTCCAGTTCATGTTCCATGCGACGCATGGAAGGCCGTGGCTGTTCCACAGCCTGGAGGAGTAACATGCCAATGGTCCGATCCCAAGTGCCATGCGCCTAACGGAGCAGCTTCGGCGTCTTCTTCGCGCCAGCCTTGAGCGCGGCCTGCAGGGGCGTGCGGCCGTTGCCGTCCCGAATCGTGCGGCTCGCGCCGCGGCGCAGCAGCAGGCGCACGACGCCATCATGGTCGGTGCGGGCGGCGGCATGCAGCGCCGTTTCCCGGCTTCCCGGTTCGATCATGTTGACCACCGCGCCTGCCTTCAGCAGCATTTCGGCGAGGTCGGCCTGCCCCGTGCGCGCCGCTTCGGCGAGGGGCAGTTGCCGCCGGTGGTTCGATACGAGGTTCGGATCCGCCTTGTACTGTAGCAAGGCCTCCACGCTCTTGGTGTTCTTCTGCCACACCGCTGCCAGCAGCGGGCTTCCCCGCTCCATGTTGAAGACGTTTGGCTTCGCGCCGTATTTCAGCAGGCGCTCGACGACCTTCCCGTACTTGTCATGGTATGCGGCTATCCGGAGGCTGCTAGCCTGGAGAGCGTTGGGGTCGGCGCCCCGCTCGAAGCACAAGCGGACGCCCGTCAGGACTTTTCCGTACCAGGAAGACGACCGGCAAAGGGCGACAAAGGTAGATAGAACATCCTCGCGATCATCGGGATGGATTGGATGCTTAAGAGAACCAACTTGCCGATAGAGGGCTTCCACCTCTTCCAGATTGCCGGCCAGCACTGGGCTGCGAAAGTCCCATGAGCCAATTTGGCCCGGATTATGAGGTGCAAGAGAAAGAAGCCATATGGCCGCTAGTGAGACCATCATTCCTGGTCCTCGATCGGGTCGTCGACGGCCTCCCAGATCGCCTCGCGACCCAAGATCAAGTTGAACGGAGTGCCGGCGCCGCCTCCGGTGGTGAGCGCCACTCGAACCGTAAGCTGTTGGCCTGGCGCCACGTCGATGTGGCCGACCTGGGTGGCCGCCGTCAGGTCGTAGCCCCTCAGTAGCTGATCGCCATAGGACGTATTGGGAGGTTGACCGGGGGCTGGCATCGGGATCGGTGGAAGCTTGCACGTTGCTGCAAAGACCGGCTGATCGATGCGTCCGGCGCCGAAGAACTTGGCGGGCTCGATCCCGCGCCGGCGGATGCCCACATAAACCCGCGCTGGGTCAACTGTGCTTTCGTTCTTGACCTGAGCAGAATAGTGGAGATTGGCGCCATAACACGCGCGATTATCGGTAGCATTCTTGGCGAGGGAGTTCTTGAGCGAGTAGTAGCCGACATTTAGGCCACCTTCTAGACCTTGCTGCTCGCAACAGCCAAACTCGACGAAGGTGGGTGGCGGCTGGACTAGCGTGCAGTCAAACACGCCCGGGAGATTGACTAGAACGTCGGCGCTACGCCAATAGCCTCTGACATGCACGATATTCTCCGTTCCAAAGTTGTTCTGCGGGTCCGCCACCGGATCCGAGAAGGGGCCCCATGAACCCGGAGTCTTCGTCACGACCGATCGAATCGTCAGCTGTGTCGCCAGACTCACGTCGAACTCGAGCACTGCGGCCAAGATCTGGTACTGGGCAGGGTTCTGAGTGCCCGCTGGGACCAGAGTGGACCAAAGGACCTGCTCCGACGCTATGGAAACCGGCAGGCCAGGAGGGACCGCATCGAGCGTCCCGTAGAGCTGCGCCGCCGCCAAGCACATTCCGATCGGGCGACAAGTCCCCGGTGAGCGTGGACGCAACCTGCGCTTTGAGGTTGCTCCCGCTTCCACCTGTTCCTTGAGAGCCAACAAGGACGCCGAAGGTTACCGGTTGCTCAAATCGAGTGATGTGCCACAGAAAAACTCGCACTTTCGGCGGAACAGCGTCCGTGCGAAGTGCGACCTTGTAGAGGTTCCAAGGACCGCTTCCAAAGAACCAGGTGTCCTGTGTGCCTTCGCCGATCTGCTCGGGCGCGTTGCTGACGAAGAGTCCGGTTGTGCTGATCGGCACCACTGCGTTTGGGTCGGTCGCGTCTCCACCGGGATCGATGATCACACGTCCGAGCACTGGCTGGTTGCATGCCATATTAGTCGCAACGTCCCTTGCGCCAGCAGGGTTTCGTGGTTTCGTGTTATTGCCAGCACGCGCGCTATCCCTTGGCGCGGCAGGCGTAGAATGAAAGGCATGAAGTGGCTCTTGGCGAGCATCGCGCTAGCCGGTTCGCTGGCGCTTCAGGGATTTCAACGTGTGGAGATCAGGGCGGA
>DATLGQ010000080.1:0-7452 GCA_035540435.1 Fimbriimonadaceae bacterium | reverse complement strand
GAGAAGATGCGGGTGACTTCGAGTGACTCCTCGAGCGTCATCGCCGGGAGCAGCGTCGGCATCCGGCGCGCCAGCATCGTCTTGCCGGAGCCCGGGGGCCCGACCAAAAGGATGTTGTGGTCAGTTACTCCTGGATAGGAGAGAAAGCCCTCCCGTCGCATCTGACCAGGCAGGCATCGTCAACGTCCGCGATCTCGCCTCGGGCCACTGCCCACACACATATATAAGGACAACGTCATCAGGACGATCAGAGCCCAGCCTGGAATCTCAAAGCGCCACGACCGACGGTCAGTCCAGGTCCTCGGGGGCGACTTCGCCCTTCTCCTTCTGCAAGGGGTGCGCCTTCGCCCATTCGGCCGTCTTGGCTTCCAGGTCGTCCAAAAAGGCGTCAAGCTTGTTCTTGTCGACCCGCCACACCCCGCGGCCACCGATCTTGATGGCAGGCAGTTCGCCGGAGCGAACCAGCGCGTAGACCTGGGGAACAGACACCGACAGGTAGGCAGCCACGTCCTCGAGCTTCAGGTAGCGCGGAGCGAGGGCCGAACTGGGCTCAGGGGTGCCTTGGCGTGCCACCAGGGCATTATCGCCTTATCGCGCTCGGAGCACCATGGATTTGCATGCGTTTGCTTATTGATATCCCCCTCAAAGGCGCGGGGCGCGCGGACGCGCGCTGTTGTTCGCGTCCGGTCGCGACGGCTTGGATACGCCCATCGGAGATGAAAAGTGGGAGCATGTCGCAAGCGGACGGAAGAGAGTGAGCGACATGGGCTGGTCCGGCTATGTGGGATGAGTTCAAGGAAGACCTTCGGACAAGTCTGAAGGCATGGCGGGTGGCGCCGCTATTACCTCTTGCGTCGGTCGTCCTATTCCTCTCAAGCTACGTTCCCGACCCTTCGCGGTGGCTAGCACTCCCGGTTCTCCTCCTCTCGATGGGCTGGTTCGGCAGCGAACGGATCTGGTACCTCCGCATATACCGGCACGAGGCGATCACCGTGTGGGAGCTCTGGCGGATTACGTGGGCCTTCTTCTGGAGGTTCGTCCGCCTCGGCATTCTCACGGCAGTCGTTTGGTCCCCGGTCCTGATCCTGGCTTTTCGCAATAGCCCAAACGGCACCGTCGGACCAGAGAAAGCCTTCTCCGCGCCTAGCGTATGGATTGCGTCGGCAATCTTGACCGTGGCAATCGACTTTGCTCTGACCTTCGTCACACCGGCACTTGCGTTCTCGACGAGGCGGGTTCGGGAGGCTCTACGACTCGGCATTCGCATGCTGCGGGACCACTGGCCGCAGACGGCCTGGTACGCAGTTGTCCCGCCTCTCGCGCTGCTTTTTATGTTCCGGTTGACCGACCCGTCGTCTCTCAACCTCTTTTGGCGAATGGCGGTTTCCGCGGGTAGCACGCTGCTCAACCTGTGGTTCAAGGGCGCAACTGCGGCCTTCTACCTGCGGCGTACGCACGTTACTAGTCAAGGCGCGGCTTTCACCGAGGCAGACGACGTCGCCTCGGCGGTAGCATCCGCCCACTTCCGCCATAAACATGTACGGATCTAAAGCAGTGCGGCTTCTGTCGCCGGAGCCGGAGCGGGATCGCTTGGTGTATGGCGGCACCTATACGGTGTCACACTGACCCTGTTCGCGGACTATTCCCGGGAGACCATCTTCAATCGACCGCCGCTCGCTGGTTTCGAACCTCAAGCCGCTGACGCTGGACAGTTCATTGAGGAGGGGACCTTGGTGACCGACCGGATGGCTGCTCGGGCGGCCGACGACCGCTACCTCACTCTGATCGCACTGCCAGTTTGGATGCACCGAGGAGGTTCGATGACATCGTCGCGGCTCGCCGTCCTCGCCCGCGGTCGACGGGAGTCATTACTTTCGTTCGGGTTAGCGCCGCTGAAATGCGAAACGCACCACATGCGCTCCGTTCCGGGCGGCGGGAATACCGAGACGGACTAAGGTGATGCTGGGCCGTTTAGGTCTGGACACGCCTCAGACTTTCGGTTCGTGTTCGTGCTTTGTTGCCGGCGGCAACGAACAGGAGCAGCGCTGCTGACCCGATTGCGCAAACAGCCGCGTTCGGCATGACGGCGGCGCCAGGGGGCGCCCCGAATGGGTTACCTAGCCAGTAAAGCGCGCGAGCAAGTGCGGCGCCGGTCAGTGAAGCCACAACTCCCATGGAAGCCCAGGCACCAACCGCGCCGATGCGGGCGCTATGTCGCAGGAGCGAGAGCGTGATCACCGTAGTGATCACAATTAGCTCGGCTACAAACCAAAACTCGTTGGAGGCGGGCCCCCAGCGGAGCCTGTTTACAAACAACTCAAGCGGTGAGTAGGGCACGTCGGGACGGGGCAGTTCGAAATACCCCCAAAACCCATACGAGATCAGAAAGAGCCCCAGTGTCAACGCGACCAAGCGAGTCATGCCGTGATGTCCTTGATACCTAGTGGATGTCGCGAGCCGCGCCGACGCTGCCAACAACACAACCGAGCCCACCGCCCACAGCGCCGCCCCAACACCTGCGTCTATCCCGGGTACGGCGGCGAATGGCACAACTGTGGATAGCACGTTCATCAGTTCGACAAGAGCAATTCCACCTAGTATCCCAGAAGCACGCGCAGGGTGGCGGATCGACCGGTGCCTCATTCCGACGGTAGCGATAATCGCAAGCTTTGCGGCGGCGTATAAGGAAAGCCATACAAAAGGCCAGGCCACGATATATTTGGTGCTCAAATAGCTTCGGGTGCCGCCCGAATTAGCGTACACGACGTGCGGCAATAACCAACCTGCTCCCAGAAGCGCGATTCCGATCAGGGTGAGCGACCGGGTCGTTTTGTCCGCCGGCACGAAGACGCGATCACCGAACTGGAAGTCAGTCGGCGCCGGCAGCGGGGCGTCCGGTAAGGGCACCTTCGGGATGCGTGACCAACACGTCGAGCTGGTCTGCCTCTTGTGGGATGTGGCACCTACCCGGACAGGCCACGGTGACATCTTCAAGATCTGCTTCGACAACCAAGGGGCAGCACGTGTCGCAGGGCCTCGCCGATGGGGATCCCCCTGAAGACCTCCCCTGAGAAGTAGCCAATTCGCTGAAAGGCAATGGCGGCTAGCGCGACGTAGGCAACCTGAGCTGTGACATCAGAGATTTCAGACATCCCGCGGACGAAGCGGGTTACGAGGAAGGCTTCGATTAGCCCTATTACTACCACCATGCCATTCATGCGCCACCGATTACGCATACGCACCTACCTGACGCTCGTTATCGCTTCGTGCCTCCCCAGTTTAGACCGCCGTCACAAGGGGGAGCCATGACGGCACGAGCGGTGCATCCATCACATCTGCATGATTCTCGTACCAGAGCCCGTGCGTCCATTCGCCGGCCTCGACCACGGATCATGGAGCGTCTCCCTCACCTAGCGGGGAGCCCGAGCGTCGGTGTAGCCGCGGCGCTACAGATAAGAGGAGCCCGGCCGGAACCGGCTCCAAACGTGCCGGGTTGGGAGGGCTTACCCGGCGGTCGCCGCGGGAGCCGTAACCTGGACGCGCTTTCGCCGTCAAACCTACTGAATGAGCATTTCAATGAAGCAGTTCTTTGTTGCTACTGCACAACTCTGCGCCCTCGCTCTCTATCTGGCGATCGGCTACCTCTACGTCATCTCCGGACTCGGCGTACCTGCCGTCTTTCTTCTACCACTGTGGGCAGCATGGACGGCGTTCTTGGCCGTCGGCTTTTCACACCGTCATGACTTGCGATACCTGGTAGCCGTCCCAGTGGGAGCCGCGACCCTCTGGGCCGCAGTCGCCCTTGGGCTCGGCGCCGTCCTCAACTGGCAAGCGTAGAACGCGGGAGCGCTGTGTGACTCGTCCTCGTCCTCGAGCACGAATATTCATCGCAGTGGAAAGCGTTCACGACGAACGCTTTTTAGATGAGCAACCAGACAGTGCCGCAGCAGAACCACAGCGCGCATTACGTCGCCGTCGGTAACTGCTGCTGTCGGTAGTCTTGAACTCAGGGAAGATTTCCATATCCACTGGTCATATACAAGACCAGCAAGAAGTAACCCGCGATCCCCGACCCGAACGACTTTATGGGCGCCAGTAGCATGAAGGTCATCGTCGTCCTCGCGCGTGATCGGAAGAAGTGCGTTGAGGTTCGTAACTGGGTTCGACGCGCGAACGACAGCGGATATGCCGATCGTTTTCTTCTGATAGGCCAAACGCGAGAGAGTGTGCTCGACTATCTTCCGCAGAGGCTTCTGAGCAAAAAGGGCGGAGATATCGACGTCGCGGTGCTGCGACGTGTTGCGAGTAGCCTCCAAAGCATCCCAAGAGAACTCGCGGATTTGATGGACGTCGCTCGCGATAACTGTCGTCTGCCGTCTCAGCTTCCCCCGATGGACAGCTGAAGATGCAAATGCCGTCAATAGCATCTTCTGTTTCAGGAGTTCCTTTGGGGGATGACCTTCCAGAGCCAAGTCCAGCACATTCGATTTGGCCGCTCGCAAATGAAGTGTCGGCACGAGTGGTCACTTCCTTAACTGGTTGACGATCACCCTTAGACCGGACGCGAAGAAATCTCAGGTTCCCGCGCGCTCCCTCCATGTGCAGACGAACAGCGGCTGCAGTGTCTTGCTGCTCAAATCGGGCATCCCTCCCCCGGTCATCCCCCACTCGTCGCGACGATCCTCGTTCGGAGGCGCGTCGTCGAATTGGGTTCCGACCCTCTCGGGCATTCGCCAGAGCAGCCTCCCGTTGGAGTCACGCACCTCCAGCAGACAGCTCTCCTCGTAGGTCGACGGGATCGGGCCGGTCCAGAACCCCATCATCTCGAAGTCCGTCACGATGCCGGTCGGGTGGGACCTTGTGAAGCGAGCGTTGTAGTAGTCGTTTCCCCACACGTCCACCTTGTCCGTCGCCTGGGAATAGCCCTCGATGTTCTCGATGCCGGCTTCGGAGAACGGACCCACGGCATCGATCACCCGAATACGTCCGTCCCGCTCCTCCACCGTGAGGACTATCTCCTCCGGGCCGTCGCCGCTCCTGATTCTTGCAAGCTCGTCTTCGCCGTCCGCCAGTTGTTCTTCCTGCTCACGGAGCATTTCCCCAAGGGTTCGGATATTGCGCTGCAGACGCATTCGTTGCTCCGCCATCGCCTTGCGACGATCGCCGTCGGCCGAGGATTCAGCCTGCTCAGTGGCCTGGAGCTTCGTGATCGCCCTCTCGAGCTGGGTGAGGGTGGTTTCGATGTGGAACCTCCGGCTCCTCACGAAGTCCTCGGCTTCTCGCTCCGTCCGCCCGGCGAGGAAACGGACCATCCAGCGCTCGCCCGTCCGCTGGTAGCCCTTGTAGTCGTAGTCGTAGCCGACGCTGTAGAGGAGAGCGTGAAATGCGACCGTGACCGCCCGCGCCGTCCGCACCTCCTCGACCCGGCCCGGCGTCGGCATCGGCTCGGGACCGTCGTATTCCTCCGGGATCAACAAAAAGTCCGGCTTCGGTTCCTCCCGGTGCGCAGGCGTGAGATCACCGCGGTCGGACGCGAGAAAAGAGGAACGCGCCCACGTCCACCCCCCAGCGATCAAAGCGACCACGAGCATCGCCATACCCGCGGCGCGGACGACCAGCCCTCTGCGGCCGTCCCTGATCACTCCCGCGACATCCCCCGCGGGCACGTCGATTCCGTCTGCAAATGAACGGAATTTGTCACGCAAGTGGTCGTCGTTCACTCCGTGCTCAACTCCTCTCTTAGCGCCCGGCGTCCTTGGGCGAGATGCGCCTTGACCGTGCCTTCGCTCACGCCCATGGCGCTCGCTATCTGGGGAAGGGGAAGGTCGCTGATGTAGAAGAGGACCAGTGCCGTCCGTTGGCGCGGCGGGAGCTTTCGTAGCGCTCTCGAGACGTCCACGCGATCTGAGGACGGGGCGGCACTCGGCTCGGCGCGCGTTACGTCGGTGGGGATCTCCCGCGTTCGTCGTTTGCGGCACAGGTTGAGGGCCGTCGTCATGACCCAACCTCCCGCCCAGCTCTCCTTGCCCAAGCGGCGCCACCTCATGAACGCGCGCTTGAAGGCTTCCTGGGTCACATCCCGTGACGCGTCCGGATCCAACAGGTAGAGGTAGACGGCGCGATACACCTGCGGATACTCAAGTGCGTAGAAGCTCTCGAAGCTCTGCAGGGTCACCTTGCCGGCGGTTCCTATGGCCCGCTCCACACCTATACAAGTCTCGCGGACCGGCGCCGGGTTAGACGCAGCAGACGGCGACAAGTCCACCCCCCGCCGGACTCTCGACAATCCCTTGCCGATCCTTCTCCGGCTGTTGTGGGCAGCGCGCTGCCTGGAGATGTCGCGCAGTTCCTCTTGGCCTACTGAGGAAAGTTCACGTTCGCCGGACTTGGGTGGTACTCCATGATCCACGGACCCAGCACGTCCTTGATGTATTCCGACACGTGTCGCGAGGCGCGCAAAGATGGTGAGGCTCACTGAAATGCGCGTGGCACCCGTGGTGTCGCTCGCGGTCTCGCATGGGGAGGAATCCTTCTAACCCGGTAATCCGCTCGTTCTGTATGTCGCGATCCGCTATCTCATCGAATAAAGCGCTGATTATCCACAGGCGGTCCCGGCTCGTCCCACATTCTCGGTCGTCGGGGCTTCAGCAATGCGATCGCTCCGGCCGCGGTGGCTATCGCCAGCGGATAGATCCATAACCCTTCCAGTGAGAACGGCGAGAAGCCCCACATCGCGACCCACCACAAGGTAGCTACCGCAAAGACCACAAGAGTGACTCCTGCGATCCACCGCCCCCATCGTGAAAGCGTCCGCTCGCGACGATTGAGGATCGCGAACACGATCCCCGCTGCCAACAGCGCGGTGAAGATCCCGAAGAAAACCCCCCAGAAGGTGAACGCGTTCGAGAGAAGGGCGGGAATGCTTGCGGGACCGGCCAGATAAGGGATCCCGACAAGGCTCGCGACTGTCAATCCCGCGGCGAGTCCAACCGCCAGTGAGGCCACGATCTTTTTGCCTTGCATCGTTTGCATGATACGGCTCCAACGCCTGCGCCGGTCGTTGCGCTTCTTACGCGCTCGTTGGCGCTGGAACTGCTGGACTGAAGTTGACCCGCTTCGCTGGACAGGTTACTGAACCAATGCGCCATCCAGGGATTCCACCAGGAGGACGTTGGGGTTAGTTACTCCTACATGGGAGAAAAGCCCTCCCGGTCGCACCTGACCGGGCAGGGATCGTCAGCGCACACGCGGCGTGACGCGGATTCACCCCTCTCAAGGTCTGGAGGCTCCAGTATTCTCGGGGCGCTTCACTCCTATCAAGTCAGTTCCCGCTGGTCCGGTCCGGCCGGGGAGACTTTCACTTGAAGAGTCAGTCAGGACCCTCAGGTGCTGATCGACGGCGCCGATTAGAGTCATCCTCGGTCGGTTACCGGACAGCGTCGTGCAACCCGA
>DATLGQ010000079.1:0-1883 GCA_035540435.1 Fimbriimonadaceae bacterium | reverse complement strand
GCTACCGGGACTCCCTGGGCTACGGCGAGTACGGGGTGGGGGTTCTGGAAGATGTCCTCGGCTCCGATACGTACGAAGGCTTCAACCAGGTTCAGGGGGTCGGGCAGACCATGGGAGGGGGGCTGCTCGCCGACCGGGAAGGAAGCGACACCTATCGAGCCAACGACGAGGTGATCGACTTCCCGAGCCCCCAAAGCGCGCAGCACAATGTCAGCATGTCGCAAGGCGCCGGAAACGGGCGCAGAAGCGACTACACAACGGGCCACTCCCTCGCCGGAGGCATCGGCATCCTCTACGATGGCGGCGGCGACGACCAGTACTCGTGCGGTGTGTTTGGCCAGGGAGTCGGCTACTGGATGGGCGTCGGCTTGCTCTTCGACTCCTCGGGCCACGACCGCTATCTGGGGCAGTGGTACGCCCAAGGTGCATCCGCCCACTTCGCGATCGGATACCTTGAGGATGAGGCCGGCGACGACACCTACACCGCGCCGATGAACATGGCCCAAGGCGCCGGGCACGACTTCTCGGTCGGTGGCCTCGTGGATCGCGCCGGGGACGACAAGTACGTCGCGCCGAACCTCAGTCTGGGCGCCGGCAACGCCAACGGCATCGGGTTCCTGCTCGAGTTCGGCGGAAACGACACCTATGCTTCAAGTGGTTGGACCTTGGGTAAGGGCGCCGAAGCGCCAAAAGGGTCGATGCGCACTCGCGCGCTCTGCTTGGGGCTGTTCATCGACTTCGGCGGCAACGACACCTACCCGGCGCAAGCCACGTGGGCCAAGAATGGGTCCCGCACCGCAAACTGGACGGATCGGGGCCCCACGCCGGCAGAAAGCCAACTGGGCGTGTTCTGGGATCGGTGAGACCTAAGGCCAGGCCGGAGCTCCTAGGCCTTCGCCCGCTCTTTCTTGGCCTGCTCCACGCTCGCCCGTAGCGCTTCCATCAGGTCGATCACCTGCGCGTCCTCGACCTCTGGCACTGCCTTGACCTCTCCGCCCTGCAGCTTTGCCTCGATGACGGATTGCAACGCTTCGCGGTAGTTGTCCTTGTACTTGCCCGGTTCGAATGGCTCCTGCAGCATGTCGATGAGGCTGGAGGCCATCGCCAGTTCTTTGTCTCCCACCTGCACGTCGTCCGCCTTCACTTCGGGAGCCGAGCGGATCTCGTCCGGGTAGAAGAGCGTCTCCAGCAGGATCTTGCCATCCACGGCCCGAAGGCAGCACAGGCTCTCGTGCGAGCGCAAAGCGATCTGACCGATGGCCACCACGTTCTTCTGGGTGAGCGCCTTGAGGAGCAGCGCATACGGCTTCTTCCCGACATCCTCGGGTTCCAGGTAGTAAGTCTTGTCGAAGTAGATCGGATCGATCTCCTGCTGTTCCACGAACTGCAGCACCTCGATCGTATGCTTGGTGGGCAAGGGCAGCTTCTCGAAGTCCTCCTCCTTCAGGATCACGTGATGCCCCTTTGCGTACTCGTAACCCTTGACGATCTCGTCCCGCTCCACGGGCCGCTCGTCCTTCGGGCACCACTTGAGGAGCTTGACCCGCGAGCCGCAGCTCTCATGGATCATGTGGAAGGAGATGTCCTTCTCCTGGGTCGCGGTGCTGAGTCTTACCGGGATGCTCACCATCCCAAAGCTGATCGTTCCGTTCCAAATCGAGCGTGCGGCCATATTGCTTCTTTCTACCGGTGGAAAACCCCTCTACTGTACACCGTTGGGACTTGCGCCGCTAACACCGTGTTCGCGACACCGGGCGGCAGAGGCCAGATGAATCCACCAAGCCTGGGGTCTGCACCCCGGCTCCGAGATAAAGTGATTGGACCCTCTCGCCCATGTTCCTTCTCTACAACTTCTTCATGACAATCCTTGCACCGTTGTGGGT
>DATLGQ010000078.1:0-1642 GCA_035540435.1 Fimbriimonadaceae bacterium | reverse complement strand
GTCCCAATGCGTTCCTGGCGAAGATCGGCACCGAGCTTCAGAAGCCGGACGGGCTCGTCATCCTGCAAAAGGATGATCTCCCCCAAAGGCTGCACTGCCTGAAGCTGACAGACTTCACCGGGATCAACAAGCGCATGGCGGCGAGGCTGAACGCGGCGGGAATCTTCACGGCCGAACAGTTATGCGCCGCCTCCCGCGAAGCGCTGCGGGCGGCGTTTGGCTCCATCGTCGGTGAGCGTTGGTGGTATCTGCTGCGGGGTTACGAGCTCGAGGCCGAAGAACACGATCGCAAGACGCTCTCCCATTCTCACGTGCTGCCGCCGGAGCTCCGAACGGACCAGGGGTGTCGCGAAGTACTGTTGCGACTTCTGCAGAAGGCTGCCGCGCGCCTGCGCGCCAATGGGCTGTGGGCGAGCGCCCTGAGCGTGCACGTGGCCGGCAAGCGATCTTGGAAGGACCACCGCCGTCTGCCGCCGACGCAGGACAGCATGACCTTCAACGAAGCCTTCCTGGAGATGTGGAAGGGGCGCGACTTCACTTCCCCCCTACGGGTTGGCATCGGCTTCTACGACCTGTCGGAAGCCGATGCCGTCACCCCCTCTTTGTTCGAAGACACCACTGAGCGGGCGAAGCTCAGCCAGGCCGTGGACGCCGTCAACCAGAAGTTCGGCAAAAACAAGGTGTTCTTGGCCAGCGTGGAGCGGGCAAGGGACACGGCGGACGAGAAGATCGCGTTCGACAAGACGTGGCTGTTCAGCGAAGGCAAGGGCGACAACGAGTGGGTCGATACCTTCCGCGGGGCTCCTCTCTCGCCGGAAGGGGGCAGTGAATAGATCGCAGCTAGAGGAAGACGCCCCGACGACCTATTGCGCCATCACTTCCGCCAGCAGGAGCTTCTCTGGGTCGAGCACGCATTCCGTGCTCAGCACATAGCTGAGCGGGTGCGCTACGAGCTTGCCGCCGTCCACTCCCACCATCTCGCCCTTGAAGCCGCTGAGCAGGCGGTTCGCCGCGAAAGCGCCTAGCCGAAGGGCGAGCACCCGGTCGAATGCGGTGGGGCTCCCACCTCGTTGCATGTGCCCCAGAACGAGGTAGCGGGCCTCGAAGCCGGTGTTCTTCTGAATGAATTCCTTGATGTCGCTGGCACGAGCGGCGCCCTCGGCGACGACGATGATGCTTGATCGCTTGCCCTTTGCGGCGGCGGTTCGGAGGCCGTCGCAGATTTCGAGCAGCGAGTAGGGAACCTCGGGGATCAGCACCGCCTCTGCGCCGCCGGCAAGGCCCGCTTCTACCGCGATGAAGCCGTTGGAGCGTCCCATTACCTCGATCACGAACACCCGCTCGTGCGAGTAGGCAGTGTCCCGCACCCGGTCAATGGCCTCGACCGCCGTGTTGACCGCGGTGTCGAACCCGATGGAAAAGTCGGTGCCCGAGATGTCGTTATCGATCGAGCCTGGAATGCCCATGACGGGGAAAGCGAACTCCTCGTGGAGCTTGAGCGCGCCGGTCAGGGATCCATCGCCGCCGACGACGATCAGCCCCTCCACGCCATTCTCCTGGAGCACTCTGACGGCGGTCTCGCGACCTTCGAGGGTGAGGAACGCCTTGCTGCGAGCCGTGCGAAGAATGGTGCCTCCATGGG
>DATLGQ010000077.1:0-1589 GCA_035540435.1 Fimbriimonadaceae bacterium | reverse complement strand
GTGTATGCGGAGTCGGTGAAGCCGTTTCCTCCCGTGCGCGACCTCGGCAACGCGCAGCACGAGCACGATGACGTGCTGGAGCTTAACGATTTCATCGGACGTCGCTTCGTCGAGACGAAGCTACGTGGCCATGTAACGATTCGGGAAGAGAACGCCATTGCCGCGCTCGAAACGATCAGCCGCTTCGCCGTGAACCCGAAGTGGCTCGTGTACCTACCTCCGACTATGTCGCCTTCGGAAACGAGCGAGCTGGAGGGTTATCTGGAGCATCCGCGGGAAGCGTTCGCCTACTTCCGTCGAGAGGGAGTCGAGACGGTTGTGTGCGAGGAAAAGCACATGGGTTCGCGGGCAGTTACCATCGTTTTGCGCGAGCCTTCGGTGGCGAAAACGCGCTTTGGTATCGATGAGGAGAGCCTGGGAATTGTGTACACCCGCACCGGGCGGCGCTTCTTCGAAGACCTTGCGCTGGAGCGCGCAGTACTGGATGACGTGCGTCAGGCGCTGCATAGCAGCTGCATTTGGGACGAGCTGCAAACCGACTGGGTCGTGCTGGATTGCGAGCTGATGCCGTGGTCGGCCAAGGCTCAGGAGCTCCTACGAAGGCAGTATGCGCCGGTAGCAACTGCGGGACAGGCTGCGACGAGTGCGGCCGTAGAGGCACTTGGGGCCACAGCACCGGAAGACGCGGCTGAGATCAGGACACGATTACTCCGCCACAGGGAAAACCTGATCGCCTACCGAGCGGCTTACCGACGCTACTGCTGGGACGTGGCCGGCCTTAGCGACCTCCGGCTAGCCCCATTCCACCTGCTCGCGTCGGAAGGCGTTGTCCACGCCGACAAGAACCACGGCTGGCACATGGAGACGCTTTCTCGACTCAAAGGGCAAGTCCTGTACGCGACGCGCTGGCGAGAGATCTCGCTCCTTGATGAGGAAGCCGTTTCGGCTGCAATCGCGTGGTGGGAGGAGATGACGGGCGCTGGCGGCGAGGGCATGGTCGTCAAGCCGCTCGAGTTCGTGGTGCGGGGCCCAAAGGGGCTCTCGCAGCCCGCGATCAAGTGCCGGGGCCGCGAGTACCTGCGAATCATCTACGGTCCCAGCTACACGGACCCGGAGAACCTGATGCGGCTGCGAAAGCGGGGCCTCGGGATCAAGCGCAGCCTCGCTGCCCGTGAGTTCGCCTTGGGCCTGGAAGGTTTAGAGCGTTTCGTAGCCAAAGAACCCTTACGACGGGTCCACGAGTGCGCCTTCGGCGTGCTGGCAATGGAGAGCGAGCCGGTCGATCCCCGCCTGTAGTACTTTCAAGTCCGGAACATGAACAGCCCGAAGCGGATTGGCTGAGTGATTGGGCGGGGCTTCTGCTTCTGGCAGTTGCACACCTCGGCCATCTCCTCCGGTCCTGCGAACGGCGCTCCGCAGGACCGGGGAAGGGGCGGCCCTAGCGCGGAGGCGAGATGAGGGCGCCGCGACCATACTGGGCGAAGTAGCGCCAAGCATTCACGGCAGTCGGCACCTGCCGGCCCTCGAGATTCGGCTTGTCCAGATTTCCGGCTCGGGTCATGTGCGCCGACGCTTCGGCGGCCCGGCCC
>DATLGQ010000076.1:0-10532 GCA_035540435.1 Fimbriimonadaceae bacterium | reverse complement strand
TTCATGGCCTCCTTGATCGGCATCCCCCCCACCGCCGGATTCTTTGGCAAGCTCTACATCTTCGCGGATGCCGTTCGTAGCGATCTCGTCGTGCTGGCGATCGCCTTGGCGGTCAACTCGATCATCTCGATCTACTACTATCTGGGCATCGCACTTGCCGCCTTTGTGGCGGAAGAAGAAGAGGGAGTAACGACTGCCCGAATGCATCCCGGCCTCGCCACGACCTGTGTGATCTGTGTGGCGGGCCTCCTACTGGCGGCACTGTTCATCTCGCCCCTGACAGCCTGGATAACGGGACCTGCGGAAGCTGCCGTCGTCGCTGTCCGGTAGGCGAGTTTACCAACTGGTACATATACCGTTGGCGGCGGCGGCGCCGTAGCAGTAACTTGTGGTTAGTGCCGGGAGAGCAAAGGAGAAGTTTCATGCGAAGTCTCCTAAAGATTTCGGCTATAGCTGTGGCGATGTGGGCGGTGTTGCCTGCGGATGCCCAGATTTTTGACTTTGAAAGTGAGACGCCGACTTATGTAGGCCCTGGTCCTCGACCGGGAGCTCTCACATCCCTTTCCATGACGATCGACGGCGTTACCGTCGTGATCACCCGATCAAGCGGCTTGCCTTTCGACCTCGTCGACAACACGAGTGCGGGTCAGACCGGAAAGCCGCCTACCTGGGGCGGAGTGAGTTTGGATCCTTTCTTCGCTCCGACTGCTGGCGACTACTTTATCGCCACCTTCTCGCATTACGTCAGCGGGGTGTCGATTGACTTTGGCGACTATGGCGGCGATACGGATCACGCCTTCCTGAGCGCATTCTCCGGTATGGGTGCGACTGGAGCCTTTCTCGGTGGTGACGCAGCCCTGTGGACTGGCACCTTTCCAAGCTTTGGCTTCCTGACCTACACACAGCTGACTCCCGGGATCCGCAGCATAGCCTTTGGGAACTTGCCTGGTGACGATTTTGTACCCAGCCTGTTCTTCGACAACCTTTCGCTCCGAGGAGTCGCAATCCCCGGGCCTGCGGCGGCGCTTGTCTTTGGCGTGGGGCTACTTGGCCGCCGCCGCCGCCGGAGCTAGACTGACGCGCTATACATGAGGCTCGCTTCTCGAGAGGGAGCGAGCCTCACTGCGTGCTGCTTCGCGGGTAGCCTCCCGGCATGCAGATCGGCGTCAGCATGTACAGCTACTTCCGGCCTTGGAAAGAAGGCGCCCTGGACATCCAGGCCTTCATTCATGAGGCCAAACGAGCGGGCGCAGATGGAGTCGAGCTGCTCAGCCCCCTTTACCGCGACGTCGAGTCGGACCGGGCGGCAGCCATGCAGGCGCTCGAAGAGACCGGGCTCACCTGCCCGATCTTCTCCGCGTCCAACAACTTTGCTCAACCCGAGCCCACTGCGAGGGCCGATGAGTTCAAGAAGGTCCAGTTCGCCGTGGACGAAGCCTGCCTCTACCGCGCGAGCGTCGTGCGGGTCTTCGCGGGCGATGTACGCGAGGGAATCACTTACGAGCAGGCCCGGGAGTGGATCGTCGAGGGGCTGGTCAACGCCTCCATCTATGCCGAGGAGAAGGGGGTCAAGCTGGCGCTCGAGAACCATGGACAACTGGCTGGCAAGGCCGAGCAAGTTCTCGACCTGATTCAGGAGGTCCGACACTTCTCCAACTCCTCTGCCTTGGGAGCCAATCCGGACACTGGCAACTTTCTGCTCGTCGATCAACCTAGTCACGAGGCCGTCGCCAAGCTGGCCCTCCACGCGAACATGGTGCACTTTAAGGATTTCCGGCCTGCCCCCGAGCAGCACGAAGGCTCCGCCTACACCTCGCTCGGCGGCCGCCGATACGTGGGCGCGGCGGTCGGTGAGGGCACCGTCGACCTCCGGGCCTGCGTCGAGGCACTGAGGGCGCAAGCCTTCGACGGCTGGCTCAGCGTGGAGTACGAGGGGGAGGAGTCACCTTTCGACGCGGTGCCTCGCTCGATCGCGAACGCAAGAACCTTCATTTGAATCCTTATCAACGGAACCCGAGATGCCGGCAGGACACCGCAGCCTGGAAGATTGTTCTGGAGCTTGGTCGGGCTTTTGGATTCAGGGCCCGGTCCGAGGCCATATGCGGCTGCATCTCAGGTTTGGTTCCGGCACCATCGAGGGCGAGGGCCGAGACAAGATCGGCAAGTTCGTCATTTCCGGAGTCTTCGAGGGCGGGTCTGGAAAGGTGCTTTTCACCAAGGTGTACCGGACGCACGAGGTCGAGTACGGCGGAAAGTGGGATGGGCAGATGATGTTCGGCAAGTGGACCATCGTGTACTTCGAGTTCAATGGCCGCGTCTATGGAGAGTCAGGGGAGTTTGAGCTCTGGCCGGATCACGAGGAGGAAGGGGCGGAGAGCGCCAATGAGCTGGAAGACGCGACCCTCGCTCTTCCGAGCGGAACCCGTTAAGCGGCAATAAGGCCCAGGTGCCCAGTGGAAACAGGCTTATAATGAGCGGCTGGAACCGCCTCCGCACTCCACTGCGTAAACCAACCCAGGACACCCCAAGAACAAGCGATGCTGTTCACTTTGCTCAAAGACAAACCCATCACTGCGAAGGACCGCGAGGCGCTCTTCGAGCAGCTCCTGCGGAACAGCTACCGACAGGCCTATTCGCTTGCGGTTCGACTCTCTGGAAACGCCTCGGAGGCGGAGGATCTCGTGCAGGAAACCTTTCTGCGTGCGTACCGCTTCTTCCACCGCTACGACGAGTCCCTGCCGTTCACGAGTTGGCTCTATCGAATCATGACCAACGCCCATATCGACGTCGTGCGTCGGAAGGGTCGCCTGAAGACGTTCAGCCTCGAGAGTCGAACGAACGAAGGACAGGCGAGTTGGGACGTTCCCGATGAGACGGCTGCCGCCGACCGGGCCCTGCTTCACGAGACCATGGACGAACATATCCAGCAGGGGCTCGTGAGCATGACTCCAGAGTTTCGCACGGCGGTTTTGCTCTCAGATGTCGAAGGTCTGGCGTACGAAGAGATAGCGGAGGTGATGCAAACCTCCATCGGAACCGTCAGGTCACGCATCCACAGGGGAAGAAAGCAGCTTCGCAAGTTTCTCCAGAAGCGGTGCCCTCAGACCTACGGAGGCTTGACTCATGAACTGTAAAGGCGTCCAATCAAGGCTGTCGGCCTACATCGATTGTGAATTGACCGGATCTGAAATGCTGCAGGTGAGAGCACACCTGTTCGAATGCACCGAGTGCGCCCGCGAAGAGGGCGAGTTGCGTATCCTCAAGAGCATGCTTTGCAGCGGATGCGCTCCCGAACCCGCTCCCGATTTTGAAGACCGCCTGATCAGGCACGTGTTCGCCGGAAAGGGCTTGGACGAGCGAGTGCAGCATCGCTCAGGTGCGCCGGTCCGCCTGTTCACGGCTGCTGCGGCGGCCGCTGCCTTGGCCTTTGCGGCCGCTTCCTTCCTCGGGAGCGACGATCGGCAGGATGGAAACCTGGCCAAGCAGGAGATCCAGCTAGCCGGCGACCAAGCGTACTTCTCCGGTATGGACCCGCTCATGGGAGGGTCGGTCGTGCCGATTGCCTATGGTGGTCAATAGCCTTCGGCTGCCCGTCATTCTCATCGCCGCGTCCATCCCCTACCTAGCGTCGGCCCAGTCGGCGCAGGAGATCTTGCTCAAGAGCATGGTCGAAGGCCGGCGCATTCCGCTGACGGCGATCATCCAGAACTCGAGCGGCGGCATGATGAGTCAGGTGAAGCTGGAGCAGCAGAAGAGTGGCTACACCCGGGTCACCGTGCTCCAACCGCTCAGCCGCGCCGGCATGGCCTCCATCGACGATGGTAAGAAGTGGGTGACCTACATCCCCGACCGGCTCAGGCTGGTCATCCAAGAGTCCCCCCGGAAGAACATGATCGATCCGAAGGAGCTCTTGAGGATCGCCACTCGAAACTACACCTTCCGCTTCGAGGCAGACGACGAGGTGGCCGGGCAGAAAGTGCGAACGATTCTGGCGGTGCCCAAATCCCGCGACCTGCCTATGCGGCGATACTCGGTCGACAAGGAGACCTGCTACCTGCTGCGGCTCGAAGTGATCGAAGCGGGGGTGCCGTCGACGGTACATGACACCAAATCGATCAAGTATGGGGACGGCCGGGACGAGAAGCCTCTCGAACTGAACCCGCCGGAGCGGACCCGCCAGATCCACCTTGCTCCACACATCAAGATGTCCTCACCGACTCATGCCAAGAGGGAGCTGGGCTTCGAGCCGGTGCTGCCGTCGAAACTGCCTTACGGTTTCGTCATCCATCAGCGTCACATCGTGAAGGACGAGGATGGGCGATTCCTGGCTGTGAGGGTGACCGATGGCCTCGCGAGCGGGACCATCTACCAGTGGTCCAAGAGCGATTCGCAGCAGCCCTGGAAGTTCGATGAAAAGCTGGGGGACGTCGAGCTTCGTGGAGTCTGCTTTCGGGTTGCCGGCGATATGCCGGCCAGAATCCGGTTTAAACTCCTGGAGTCGTTCATAGGTCCCATGCGATCGGCTCCTGAGGAACCGCACCGCCGCTCCAGGACGTTTGAACGTACAGAAACACGCCCCACGGAGGGCGTGCCCGATCGGGAAAAGGATACGCAGAGGCCGGGGATCTACACGCCCGGCGCACCTATAAGACTATGAGTAACTTGACTCCCAACCGAATCTACTGGGCGCTGGGCGCCGGAATTGCCGTCGGCGCAGCTTCGATGGCAGCCGTGCTGAACGGCGGCGTTGTGCGACAAGCCCACGCTGGCCCCTCGCCCGACATCAAGACGATCTCCAGCATTGCGCCCAACGACATGGCGACCCTTCGCTCACTCGACAGCTCGTTCGCCGGGTTGGCCGAGTACGTCGCCCCGTCCGTGGTCCACATCAAGTCCGAGTCCCAGATCAGTCGGGACGGCGCGGGCCGGCTGCGCACCCTGGGTGGCCAGGGCTCCGGTGTGATCTATCGGCCAGACGGCTACATCATCACGAACGATCACGTCGTCGCCGGCTTTGAGGCTGTTACGGTCGTGCTCAAGGACGGCCGCGAGTTCAAGGGGAAGGTCATCGGCGCGCCCGACAGCGACATCGCGGTGGTGAAGATCGAAGCCACCGGGCTCCCGGCGGCCGAGTTCGGCGACAGCGGCAAGGTGCGGCCCGGCCAGTTCGCGGTGGCCGTAGGCTCGCCCTTCGGTCTGGAGAACTCCGTGACCATTGGGCACGTGAGCGGCCTGGGACGCTCGAGCGCTATTCCCGATGCCCGTCTCAACGGGTTCGTTCGCCAGTATCCGGACCTGATCCAGACCGACGCTTCGATCAACATGGGCAATTCGGGCGGCCCGCTGCTTAATGTCGAAGGCGAGGTCATCGGCATCAACACCGCCATCTTCAGCGAGACCGGCGGCAGCGTCGGGATCGGCTTTGCCATACCTGCCAATCAGGCCCGCCTCATCGCGGATTTGCTGATCCAGAAGGGCAAGATCGAGCGTGGCTTCCTGGGCTTGCTGCCAGAGAACCTGAAGGAGTACCAGAAGGCCGAGCTCAAGGTGAGCAGCGGCGCATTCGTTGCCGACGATCCCCAGCCGGGAGGTCCGGCCGATAAAGCCGGCATCAAGAAGGGCGACGTCATCGTGCGCATCGGCACCCATGAGATCCGCAATCAGCTCGATCTCCGAAACGCGATGCTACGCTATGCCCCAGGCACCAAGGTGCCCATCGAGCTGGTCCGCGAGGGTGCGCGCAAGACCGTCGAGGTGACGGTTGCGGAGCTTCCGGCGCACATGCGAGCTCCCAAGCCAGGTGAGGCGCCTCGGACACAGCCCAACGCGCGGACGCCGCGGCAGTTCTCGCCTGAGATTCCCGAGGAACTGCGCAAGCGGCTCGAGGAGCTCCATCAGAATCCGGAGATGTTCCGAGACCTCGATCCGTTCTTCTTCGACCGCGAGCGCTCCCCCAATGCGCCGGAGCCTTCCGAGAGCCGACCGAGGCTCGGCGTCGGCGTCGAAGACGCCAACGCGCGCACCCGGAAGGAGTTCGATCTGCCAGAGGGCGTCGAGGGAGTGGTGGTCATTTCGGTGGCTCCCGGATCGGTCGCCCAGCGATATGGGATTGAAGTGGGTGACGTGATTCAGGAGTTCGGCGGCAAGAAGATCAAGAGTGCTTCCGAGCTCGTGAAGGCGATGGAGGCATCGAAGTCGGGCGACCGTCTGCAGGTCAAGACGCTGCGCGTCAAAGACGGCGTCCGGTTGGAGAAGTCGCTCGACGTGACCCTGCGCTAGCGCGTCAGGACCTCCCTCCGCGAACGCTCGCTGTCGCGGAGGGAGGGCCTAAACGCAAAACGCGCCTGGAACTTTCCAAGCGCGCTCACGTGGCACGGGCCAACAACGGGCGAAAGGCTACGCCTTGCCCTGACAGTGCGTGCATTTGCCGAGAATTTCCACTTTGAGGTTCGTCACCTTGAAGCCTGCCTTCTGGGCCTGCTCCTCGGTCGTCGCCACAATGCTTGTGGGAAGCGAAAGCTCGGTCACGCAACCACAACTTTCGCAGATAAGGTGCTCCGAACGGTCTCGGTCTGCTCCTGCCTGTCGGCATGCGAAGTAGCCGTCGACCACCCCGATGTGGTGAATGAGGCCAACCTCCTGAAGCGTTGCAAGAATTCGGTACACGCTGACGACGTCGATCTTGCCACCCGTCGAGATGATTCTCTCGTGGATGGCATACGCGCTGAGAGCCTTGTTGGACTCGCCCAGGGCTCGGATGACCTGCACTCTCGGCATGGTGATGCGGTATCCGGCCTCGCGCAACTCCTTGAGTGCCAGCTCTTCGAAAGAGCGGGCTTCCTCAGGCGATGCGTGGTTGCAGGCCAACTGTGGCTCACGTGTCCTGCGTTCTTTCATTGTCTCAATCTTAATGACGCTTCAAATTGAATCTGGGTGCTGATTTGATGCTTCTTTTATCCAGATGTTGCTCCTTTGCGACAATCTTTGCCCTCCTTGCGCGTCTCCAGATTACGAGCATGGAGAAAAATCAGGTTCAAATGAACCTGGCTTTGTGATATGCTGAAGCTGTTAGAAGAACTGAGGTGGGTTTCGGGATCGTCCGGGCCCGCCGGAGGAGGGATAACGAATGCAGTTTTACAACCTGAAGACGCGCTCTCACGTCGACGTCCCGGATAGCGAAGTTCGCAAGATGAAGATGACTCGCAAGACCAAGTCTGGCGAGCAGGTTCGCTATGCGCTGACGGCCAACTATCAGGGCAGCAAGCTCTTCAAGTTCGTGAACGAGGCCACCTACAAGGCCTCCAACGCCCGCGAAGCGTAACGCTCCGCACGAATTGCGAGGCCCGGCCGGCTTGCGCTTGCCGGGCTTCGTCGTCGATGGGTGCCACGCGGGTCGTGCCTCGTGCGGGCTGCTACGTCAATGCCGACGTCTTCGCCATGCAATGGCAACGACGACCACTACCCCGAAGCCTACCAACAGCAGGAAGCTGCCCACGAGTACAGCATCTCCACCTACGATGAACGCGCCGTAGCGCCTACCCCTGAAACGCTGAGAGAGTACGGCTTCGAGGCCCCAGAAGAACAGCCCAGCGCCGATCAGGCCCGTCAACAAGTGCAGCAGCGCGTCACCGAATCCCTCAGAAGGATCTTTCCAGCTCATGGCAGATGAGGGCAGAAGGAAACGAAGCTTGGCTGGTCGGGTCGTACCGCGAACAGATGGGTCTGCAATCCGTTCGGATGATGTCGAACGGACTTGCAGCTTTAGTGATTGTCTCATCCGGGCACCCGGTCATTCGAATCGGTGGCCAGGGCCGCCAGGGAGGACGCGGGTAGTCGACTGGATCCGTCAGTTTTAGGATAGGCATGGTCCAAACAAAGCAGCATGCGACCAACGCAACCAGAACTGCAGCTGCTCGGACAAATTCCTTGGCCCGGTTCAAAGCGCAGAGACATCCAAGCAACAATACGATCAGGATGAAGGAAGTTGATTTCAAAGAAAACTTCAATTGATCTGCGGCCACTCCAATCGGTTCTTTGAACCAAAATGGGTACAAATCTCCTGCTCCCAACCATTCCAGTCCATGCAGGACGAGCAGCAGAACCGTTAGGGCAATAGCAATGTTAAGCAGCCAAGTGGCTTGAAATCTTCTTACCAGACCCTGCCTCCGCCGCCACGGGGCCCCACGACCCACCTCCTCCACCTCCTCGGACGATAGAGCTAGTAGTATCGGTTCGTGGATCATATCGCCACACGTCGCCATCAGGTGCGATGATGTACTCTGGGCGGGATGCACAGGCCATCCTGCACTCGCCTTATCCCCGGCTGAGAATTCGTCAGGGTCACCCGCGAAGCCCCATTCTGAAGCGATCCATGTACCTAACGGACGCGGGTCGGTCAGCCTCAGATTACGGCAGCGCTCCTTCCATCAAATGCAAAGTGCTATCAGCAACATGGATCTGGTTGACCCCTGCAAAGAACCTTGGCTGAGCTTGCCGCTGCGAAGCCCGATCGAAATAGATCGCAACGCTCTCACGGACGTATCCCTCCACATAGCGATCCTGCTGATAGATAGGTGCGGGGTTGAAAGTGACTGAAGTAGCCTCTGACTTCGTTGTCACCAAAGTTAGATACACTCGCGTGCTGGTCAGCAGATCTACTTGGTCGATCGCTCCGTAGTTCTTTGCATAGACGTCGCGATTGTCCACCCGGAGAGCAAGGGGAACCGAGTCTCGCACTGGCCCCACTAGCGTTACCTCTCGATCGACCCTTTCTGTACCGTAAGCGATGATTAAGTGTCCCGACTTCTCCTTCAGCAGCGCAGGGGACAGACGCTGCACGACACGGAACACGAGGAACGGGCTGCTTAAGGGCATAGTGGCTTGTTTCCTCGTCAAGCCTCCAATTCTTAGCTCGGTAGCATACTGTTCGATGGGGAGGATTGGTTGTTCCAGGTGACGCTCCGCAAGTCTCACGAGGGGCGCGTAGAGTTCGGCGCGTAACCGAAACTGTGGCACGAGCAGCCGCGTGGTCCGAAGGCGAACGACGATGAAGACCAGCGCTGCGAGTAGCGCAAAGAGCAGGACGACGCCGAATGCTCTCTTCACCGCAGCTTGAGCTCCCGCTCCAAAGCGCCGGGGAGAGCATTTGCCGAAGTCGGCCAAGCCGCTGAAGCGGCCGACCGTGGCCTCACATGCATCCCGTAGCCTGATGGAAGACCAAACCTATCAGCTATGACTGCACCTGACCTTTGTGGACCAACTCAATCTCGTTTACTCCTCCCGGTAACACGCGGTCGTCCGAGTCGCGGGCCGGTCCGTCGTAGAGTCTGAGAGCATCTACATCCATGCGGCCAACGCTGTAGCGCGCCGCAGGGTTCTGCGGAGGGAGCCCGCCGAGCGACCAGCGCGCACATGCAAAGCACGATCCGCAGCCGCCGGTTGCACCGGACTCGGTCCACCCGGCGATGCGACCCCCACAACTTTGGGGTTCCAAAGGCGTTGTAATGACTCACGTCGATCTCTTCCACCTGTACCCGAAGTTGACTGCCTCAGTTAACTTGCCGGCAGTGCGGTGCGCGATTTCTAACGAACGAAACGACCACTTTGGGCAATGCCGCCTCCAGACGTAGTTGATCGGAGCATAGAGCGGTTCAGCAGCGAGCATGCGACGGAGATCTTCGAAGAGCCCCGCGCCCCGCTCCTCGCCCGCCACAAGAGGAAGGATTTGAAACGGTACACCTCTAAACCCTCTGTAGGCCATGTCCTCGCAAAGCTCTCGGCATTGGCCAGGCTCTCTTAGGACCGCGAGGAGCACGGCGCAGCCAATCGCTATACCTGGGTCATCGGGAACGCGTCGGTGCCATGACCCAAGAACCTCGAGGCCAAGCTGATGCTCGTTGGCGTGCGCATAGAAGGAGGCAAGGTCGTAGGCACACTCGGAAAGCTCCTCCGCGCTCTCCCATTGTCGGTTAAGAATATGATCGGCTGGACTGTCACGTCGATCTAAGAGCCGAACGATTTCAGTCAGAATCTCTACAGAGGGATGATGTCGTTCGGAGCTGACATTGATAGAAATCGCCGTCCCCGTTGTTACCGCGAGGCGCAAGTGTTGCTCCACGAGGTTCGGATGCTGCACGCCGGCGCCTACAAAACGACCCCATTGACGGACAGGTTGGACGTGCCCAGTGCCCAGGTACAAGTGCATGTATGCGGCAAGCGTGACGGCATCCGTCGGTTTGGGCGCATGCTGCCGAATGAACGCCAGCGGCTGCCAGTAATGACCGAGGCGACACGCCAGCCGTGCGTAACTCTCAACCGCCGGCGACCATGACCGGAGGAGGTCCTCCTCGAGGCGCTTCTTCCTTAAGTAAAAGCTCTCTGCTCCGCTCATTTACCGTCCACGCTTCCTCCTCGCTCAAGGTTCTTCGCTTGCCGTTCCTGGTAGAACGGCTCCTCTCTCCCTCGCGCCGATCCTTTCCTCCTTCGCCTGAAAGAGACGGATCAGGCGTGGGATCAAGATACAACGTATAGCT
>DATLGQ010000075.1:0-14090 GCA_035540435.1 Fimbriimonadaceae bacterium | reverse complement strand
AAAGCCAGCGCGAATAGCGCATCTCCAGCAAGGAGGGCGAGGGCTTCGCCAAACCGGGCATGACAGGAGGGAATGCCTCGACGCAGGAGGTCGTTGTCGATCGCCGGCAAGTCGTCGTGCACCAGGGAGAAGCAGTGGACGATCTCGATCGCGCATGCCGCGTCGAGCGCCTGAGAGGTCTCGGAGCCGACGGCCTTGCAGGAGGCAAGGCAGAGTGCCGGCCGGAGGCGCTTCCCGGGGGCGAGACTAGCGTAGCGCATCGTCTCATGGAGGCGCTTCGGCTCAGTGGATTCGGAGGGCAGCAACTCAGCCAGACGGGGTTCGACCACGTCTCGGTAGGCCTTAAGTAGCGTTTCCGCCCCCACGGGCGGCAGTCTACCAGTCGCCAGGTTCAATCGGCGGTAGACTGCCGGCAGCCATGGCAGTCATTCGCCCCTTCCACGGGCTGCGCTACGCACCCGCCGCCGGGCCGCTGGAGGACCTCGTCGCGCCACCCTACGACGTGCTCAGCCAGCAGGATCGGGATGCATACGCACGGAAGAACCCGCACAACATCGTGCACCTGACGCTGCCGGAGCAGCACCCCGACGACCGGAGCAAGTTCGTCAAGTACGGCCGCAGCGCGGCAGCCTTGGCGCAATGGCGGAGGGATGGGGTGCTGCGGCCGGAGGAGACCGCCACCTTCTACCGCTACAGCCAGACTTTCGCGCTTCCGGGTACCGGTGAGACGTTCACCCGGGTGTCGCTGATCGGCCTCATCAAGGTGGAGCCTTACGACAAGGGGGTCGTGCTCCCGCACGAGCAGACGTTCCCCAAGCACAAAGAGGACCGGCTGCGCATTCTGGAGGCGACCCGGTCTCATCTCGAATGCATCTTCGGCCTGTTCGAGGACCCGGGGCGGACGGTTTTCGATTTGATTTCGGGAGCGATGGGCATCGAGGGCGCCCAAGTGACCACCGACGATGGGGTGGAGCATATCTTGGAGCGGATCGACGATCCGGAAACGGTGGCGTCCATTTCGCATGCCCTAGCGGACAAGAAGGTATGGATCGCCGACGGGCACCACCGGTACGAGACGGCGCTGGCCTTCCGTCAGGCTCTGGGAGACCGGGAAGGGCTGGTGGCTGAGGACTTCATGATGATGGCCCTCAGCAGCATGTCGGACCCAGGACTCGTGCTTCTTCCGACTCATCGAGTCGTAAGCAAGCTTGAGGTGAACGAAAACCAGATCGACAACGTGCTGCAGGCGCACTTCCACGTGCGGAAGGCGTCGAACGCACAGCTTCCCGAGGAGTTGGCGTCTTTGGGGGCGTCCGGCTCGACGGCTTTCGGAGTGGCGTTGCCCAGCGGGATCGGCCTCGTGCTGACTTTGGAAGACCGCGAGAAGGCGAGCGAGCTGATCGACGCCGAGGAGAGTCCGGGGTTGAAGTCGCTGGACGTGACCATCCTTCACCGGCTCATCTTCGAGCGTGTTTTGGGCATCAAGGGGCTGGAAGGTATCGCCTACACACGAGACGCCAACGAGGCGATCGAGGCAGTCTCGCAGGGAGCTGCGGCCAGTTTCCTGATGAACCCGCCGACGGTGGACGACATGCGGCGCATCGCTCTGGGAGGCGAGAAGATGCCCCAGAAGAGCACCTACTACTACCCGAAGATTTTGAGCGGCCTGGTGCTTTGGTCCTTGGGAGATTGGGAGGGATGAGTGATGAGCGACGACCGACGAGTAGGAAGCCGCAGGCTGAAGATACGAAGCCGAAGAAGAGATCGCTAACACTTAGCACCTAACACCTAACACCGAACACCCAACACCCAACGCACAACACACATGAAGATCCGCCTCCTTGGCACCGGCGCGGCAGACGGGATCCCGGCGTTCACCATGGACTCCGAGGTGAGCCGCCATGCCCGGCAGGTCGGAGGCAAGGAGATCCGCAGCCGGTGCGGCGCTTTGATAGACGACGTCCTCAAGCTGGACCTGCCGCCAGACACGTTGGCCCAGTGCCAGCGAGACCGAGTCGACCCCGGCCTTTGGACCGGGCTAGTCTTCTCCCATAGCCACGACGACCACTTCGCGCCGCGCGAGATCCAATACTTCGTCTACCCGTTCAATGAGCGGGAGTTCACCCCGTTCACGATCTACGGCAATGCCGCGATCTGCTCGAGGCTGAATGAGATCTACCCGGAGTGGCCGATCGAGCTGGTGGAGACGCGTAGCTTCCAGTGTTTCCGGCACGGCGACCACAGTGTGACACCCATCCGAGCCAATCACAAGCTGGACGAGGACAGCCACAACCTGATCGTGCAGGGCGAGGGCAAGACGTTCCTTTACGGCACCGATACGGGCGTCTGGGAGGAGCCGACCTGGGCCTATCTGAGCGATTTCAGGCTGGATGGACTGGTGCTGGAGTGCACCGAGGGCTTCCACGGCACCGGCTATGCCGGTCACCTGGACATCTACTCGTTCTTCCACGTGATCGACCGCCTGCGCAAGCAGGGGACGGTACACGACGGAACGTTCATCGCCACGACCCACCATTCGGCTCTCGGCCAAGCGACGCATGCCCAACTCGAATCGGTGCTCCGTCCGCACGGGATCGAGCCGGGGTTCGATGGGATGGTTATCGAACTCTAGCGGTCCCTATCGGCACGCGTCGGGAGGGCCAGCTTGGCGATGTAGAGAGTCGCAGTGATGGCGCCGAAGACCACCACAATGGAAGGGCCCGTCGGCCAGTCGTTCTGAGCCGACAGAACCATGCCGCCAGCAGATCCGGCGATGGCCAAGGGTAACGCGATCGCAACCGCCGCACCCATGCTGGACACCCACAACAGCGCCGCCACCGGGGGCATCACGAGCCAGGTGAACACCACCAAAACCCCCGCGATCTTGACGGACGAGGCTACGACGAAGGCGAGCAGGCCATAGAACAGGAAGTCGTAGAACACGCGGGCGAAGCCTCGGGGGGCGTGCTCGCTGTCGAAGGATATGGCGCTGATCTGCCGCCAGATGGCCAACGCGATGACCAGGATCGCGCCATAGACGATGGCGGTGTTCTTGACCACCGTTGGCTCGACGAGCAGAATGCTGCCGCTGAGTAGATCCCGGATGTCCTCGACGCCATGAGCCGAGCCGTCCAGGACGATCAGACCCAAGGCAGAGGCGAGCACGAAGACGATGCCAATGATCGCTTCGTGCGGCACGCGGCCCAGCCGGAACCGAGTCAACGCGATCAGGAGCGCGGCGAGCAGAGCGAAGCCCAAGGAGAGCCAGTAGGTGACCGGCGAGTCGTGGTCATAGCCGCGCGCGATGGCGATCGACATGCCCAGGGCGGCCATTTGGGCGACTGCGAGATCGATGAAGATGACGCCCCGACGCACGATATGCAAACCGAAGAGGCAGTGCACCGGCGACATCACCATGGATGCCGCCAGTGCCGATTTCAGGATCTCGAACGAGCCGATCATCCGCGAAGTGCTCCGCTGATGCGGCTCACGATCGTGTCGATCAAGGAGATGTAGTCTTTTGCAGCAGCTTCGTGTCCGACGCTCTGCGGGATCTTCACCACAACTCCTCCGATCCGCCCCGCCACGAACTTCGCGTGCCGGTCAGGGAAGAAGCCCTCTTGGATGATCGCCCTGACACCGGAGCTCTGGGCGTGTCGTAGCAGTGAAGCTAGATGGCCTGGGGTGGGCTCGATGCCCGGCTTTGGTTCGAGCTCGCCCACCACTCGCAAACCGAACCTGTGGGCGAAGTAGCTCAATGAGCGATGGTAGGTGACGATCGGCCGCCCATTGAAGGGTTGAAGAGATGCGACCCAACCGCCCAGAGCGGTGAGTTGCCCCCGATCGGCCAGTCTCTGCCGCAACACTCCGCTGCGCTGCCACTCCCAAAGGGTGTCACCGCCGATGCGCTCGACTAGTTCGGGGCCAAACATGGCCGAGTCCAGACGGCGCTCGAAGGCGGCGAGGTTCCTTCGGTAGTCGCCGGCCCCTGCGGCGTCGAGCTGTATCAGCCGCGCGGCGATGCCGCCGGCGATCTGGCGGCCGTTCCAGGGATCCAACCACACATGCGGGTTCCCTTGCGGGTGGATGTCGCCATGCGCGCGGCTGACCGGGCCGGTCGGCTTATCCAGGATGTACCCGAGCTCACCCACATACAGATGACCACTGGAGCCCCGTCTGATCTTCCGGTTGCGGCTACCTTCGATGATCGCGCTTTCGTATCCGACTTCCAGGTCAAGGCCGACGGCAATCCACAAGTCGGCGCTAGAGGAGCGGCTCATAAAGCTTGGCCTGGCCTCGATACGGTGAGGGTCGCGCGCGCCGGTGATGATCGACGAGGCGGTGACGCGGTTTCCCCCGACCGCGGCCGCGATCGATGCGAGATCAGAGGTGGTGGTGATGATCTTGAGTGGGGCGGCTGGGGCGAGGAGCCCCAGCGCCGCCAATGCGGTCGATAGCATCGATATCCTCCTCAATAGCGGTGCGCGGGATGCGCGCCGATGAGCCACTGGAACTGCAGGGTCAGCACGTTCCGATCGCGGTCGAAGTTGCTGCTGACTCTTTGGAACTCGGCCCTCCAGTGATGAAACTCGGTCACCTTCAAGGTAGCTCCGAGCGACATCGCACGTCGAATCTCGTCGCCTCCCGGAATCTCGGAGTAGTCGAGTTTGGCCGTGAAGAAGAGCCGCGGCATGAGCTCCTGAGTGACGGCGGCGAAGGCGCCGAAGTGGGTTCCATCTGCATCTGAGGGCCGAGTCCAGTAGGCTTCCCCTTCGAAGATCGTCGCCCTGCCCAGACCGGCGGGTTGCCTCTTGTATGTCAAGTCGATCCCATACGCGCTCGAGCGATCGCGGCCGGAGCCTCCGGGACCGTTGACGTAAGTCAGCCCCAGCTGGGCTGTGTCGTTCTGGCTGAAGTCGAAGAAGGTCCGGTAGTGCCCAACCCAGGCAGGGGCGCCGGTATGGGCGCCGGCAAAGATGCCCTCATCGGGCGCATCGATGGCCTCGAACGTGAGCTCGTGGAACCGGTCGCCCGGGAAGAGATAGCTGACGGACAGGCCGCCCCCGCGAAGGCCCTCCTCCCCGAAGAAGTCTTCGATTACGAAGGGAAAGTCGAGCCAGTTGAGCTGATCGACGTGATTCCGCTGAACCCGTCCGACTGCGGCGGCGATCTTGCCGAACTTCAGGCTGAGACCTTTGCCGAAGTTGGAGTACCGCCCGAAGGCTTCTTCCACCTCGACTGCCGTTTCGCCGTCCTCGTCCACGAAAGCGATGTACGCCTCCGCGCGAAGGAAGGGATCGACGTCGGCCGCGAGACCGAGCTCGGCCTCCTTGAGGAACGCGCGCTTTTCAGAGTCCGGGTTTTGATCGACGAGCGCGGCGCGAAAGTCGGTGACCAGGCTGAGCTGGATGTTGGAAAGATTGCCCACTTGCGCGCCAGTGGCGGCGGACCCTTGGGGCGTGACGAGTGAAGCCGCGGACAGCGCGGCGGATAATCCGTGTGCGAGAAAGATATTCATGTTCCGTTCCTTGCTCGGTCATGGCGCCACCGCGCGACGCGCGGTCGGCACGTGGACGAACTAGGTGGGAACGGGGGGAGCGCGAGGCGGAGCGCGCGTCTTCAACCGCACTTGAAGAGTCAGATCAAGGTAGTCGATCGGCCCCGCCGGCTCGATCGGCTGGGGAGGTGTCACCTTGGGTGCGCTACAGGGCATCTCGACGATGCGCCGGCAGCCGCACTGGACGCGATGCTGGAGGGAGGCGGCAAGGCGTGCGCTGCGATCTACTCGAGCCGTGGATGGCGGTGCTGTGCACACGCTGCAGCTCGTGGGCAAGTCGTGGCAATGGCCCGCCAGGCCCTCCATGAGGAAAGCGAGAAACAGAGCCCCCACCACCAACACCCGGACGAGCCGGAGTTCCACTCTTCGTATTATGATGCGCAGCTGGCAGGAATGACAGGCAGCTTTTGCACTCGAGAGAGCGAATGCCTGAATCCAACGGAACCTGCCATTCCGTCCTTAAGACGCCAACGGATTGGCGGGCGCATAGGCCAGGATGGCCAAACCCTACTTCTGCTCGCTTGGCTCAAAGTTCCTCTCAGGTCGATCAAGCAAGACCGCCGGCCCCACCCCCGCGGCTAATCGGGCGCCCTTGCCCCTTTCGGCATTTACCAACACGATCGCATCCCCTAACTGAGCGACCGTCGTGCCATCCGGCAGGACGGTTGGCGACCGCCAGGTCAATGCTAGAAACGGCGTCTCGAGGCGATAAGCGACTCCTCTTACGCGGAGACCTTCGGCCGGCCAGAAACCGGCTGCAACAGATTCGTCCGGGCGAAACATCAACGTGGAACCAGGCCCGAAGGTTAGATTGCCAAGACTCAGAAGGCCGTTCGCTTCTCGATGAGCGGTAGCAGTTGTCGCGGTCCGTCTAGGGCTCCAATCCGACTGCAAGAGCAACCGGTGAGATCCGCTGACTCGCAGGAACAGGGAAACACTCCCCACTCCCTTCGGGTCGTCGAACACGAGTCTTGTCTGCCCAGGCGCTTCTAGGCTTGGCAGCGCCGCCACACGCTCTTCCCGAGAACCATCTAGGCGAACGCGCTGCACGGCGTGCTTCTTGGGATCGCAGTAGTACACCCAACCCTCTACACGAGTCACCTGAGCGGCCTCCGAGTTGCGGAAAGCGATGAATACGTTGACGCCTCCGAGTAAGCCGACTAACAAGATGAGGAACGCATAGGTGATCACGTTCACGGTCGCGAGCAAAGGCAGAACACTGCGGGAGAACGAGCCAAGCGAAGCTGCTCGCGATGCGAAGGGCCACTCGATCAACACGGTGAGGCAGAACGCGGCCGTCCACAAGATCGCAATGTAGATCAGTCCCAAACGGAGAGGATCGGCGGCGATCCGCTGCGAGAGTGGATCCAGAGCCCAGCCCATTCCAATACCGGCCGACATCGACGCATAGTTCGCCAGCACGAGTGGCCTGTCGTCCACCGGGCGCCTGAGCAGCCTCTCCAGCAGCCGGGCCTCCACGACTCCGATAACCAAGTTGCCAAAGATGAGCAGACAGCACCCCGCCCACATGAGCGGGGTGCCGGCATTCGCAAGCAGCGGCAGGAATCCCATCCCGCACCACTATAACAAGCACCTTGCCGCGGGAGGCGACGATCCTGTCTAGATCACGGTTCGTCGCACGTAGTCCTCGCCCTTGTCGCGTCGGATCGGCTTGACTGACGCCACGTTCTCGGGTGCGTAATCGAGAAGCTGGAGCCAATCCTCCTGAGTGTCGGACTTCGGGAAGATCTCGTTCTCCTTGTACTCTGCCTCGGTGGCACGCTGGAGGTCGGCGAGCGAGATGCCTTGCTGCGAAGACGGATCCGCGATGGCACGGCGGATAGCCAGGTCCTTCGCCCGGTCCACGATCGACTTCAGAAGTGCGCCGCTCACCAGATCCCGCCAGTGCAAGGTCTCAGAGGTGCCGCTTCGCAGGTGGACCTTCAGGAACTCGGTGTCCCTGGCCTGCCGCCAGATGAAGTCCGTCGTTGCTTCCACCAACTCCTTGCGGGCGCAGTCCACCTCGCCGTCCCATCGCCCCAGCACCTCGGGATCCAAGGGGATCTCGTCGTGCAGGTAGATGCCCAGGATCTGGAGCGTGGCGTCGCGGTCCGGCCGGTTGATCTTGACCTTGCGATCGATACGCTCCGGACGCAAGACCGCGGGATCGATGTAGTCGGGGCGGTTCGAGGTCAGCATGAGCACGACGTTCTCGAGCGACACGAGCCCGTCCAACTCGGCGCAAAACTGGGGCACGACTGTGTTGCTGATGTTGAGCCAGCGGCCGCTGGAGCGAGTTCGCAACACCGACTCGGCCTCGTCCATGAAGATGAAGACCAGTCGCCCCTCCTTCGCCTTCTCGCGGGCGGTGCGGAAGATCTCTCTCACCATGCGCTCGGTTTCCCCAAGCCACATGTTGAGAATCTTCGGCCCGCTGATGTACATGAAGTACTCCTTCACGTCTTGCCCGACCTGGCGGCTGTATTCCTTGGTCAGGTTATAGGCGGTGGCTTTGCCGATGAGGGTCTTGCCGCACCCGGGGGGCCCGTAGAGCAGCATGCCCTTGATGGGCTTCTTGTCGAACTTCTTGTAGATCTCCGGGTGCAGCAGTGGCTGCTCGATGGTGTCCTTGATGAGCTGGATGGCGTGCTGTTGGCCGCCCACCTTCTCCCAGGGGATCTCGGGCACTTCCTCGAAAAAGTAGTCGCGGCTTTCCTTCTTCGGAAAGTGTTCGAGCGCGACGCGCCCGGTCGCATCGAGCCGAACTTCATCGCCGGTCTCGATGAAGGTTTCCCGGAGCGCCTCAGACCGCTGAATCATGCGGCCGCCTTCCTGGCCCGGGCTGTCGCTGCCGAGGCGAAGGCGCCCGTCGTCGAGAGCCTCGCTGACTCGCACGATTGGGCCGGCGCCGGCTCCCTCGACCCGGCCGACGATCGCGTAGGCGTCGTTAAGCTTGATCCGCTCCCCGGTCGCGAGCTCGGACTCCTCGACCTTCGGGTCCACCTGGCTGACGAACTCGGTGTCGCCCAGCGCCACGAGCGCCTGCTTCTCCTCCAGCCACCGCAGGAAGACGCCGATGCGGTTGGCGGGCGAGGTGAGCTTGTTGTAAGCCTCCTCGTACTCGGCCATCAACCGCTCGGTCTCCGCCCTCTTCTCATCGTCCTCCTCCAGAGCCTGGCGGAGGGCGGACAGGTAGTTCTGGAGGCGCGGGTCGTCCTTCGGCGCCTGTTCGGTCAGCTTCTGGAGAATCTCACGGGCACGTGAATCGGGCATACAACTTCATAGTACGCCGCATGAGGCGTCTCCGATGGAGGCGAGCACATCGCCTCCATCGTACGAGGCGCAGCCCCGGGCGCTAGGGCCCGGTGCCGGCGCCGACGAGACCTGGATCCGGCTCTGCGAAGGTCGGGCTGCCGTCGAGTTCGCCACCCGTGCCTTTGGCCTTCATCGAGATCTCGTTCATCGACTTGTCGAACTCTCGAGCACCGGCTCCGATCAGCTTGATGACCTTCACGTAGTCGAGAGGCAGGAAGAACTCGCCCTCGGCGACGTCGCCGTCATAGCGACCGGTGGCGACGAGGCCTCGCCCCGCCTCCCCGAAGATGCCGATGATGTCGTCGGCGGTGAAGGGGGCGTCCTTCATGCCTTCTTCGATCAGGGGCTTGATCGTCGTCAAGATGCGGTGGATGTCCACGAGCAGGTAGCTCTGGGCCCGCTTATCCATGTCTTGCGCCATCCCGATGAACGAGGGATCGGCGGCGAGGGACTTGCCGCCCCCGCGCATGGCGTCGAGAGTGCGGTTGAGTATCCCCTGAGAGGACGCTATCACGAGCGCGTTGCCGACCTCCGCGTGGGCAAAGGTCTTGCCCTGGAGGAACTCGTTCTCCGGCGTGGGCTGCGGCATGGGGGCGACGCTGCCCTCGAGACCCATCGCCTTCTTGAGCTCCTTCTTCTGCTCCGGCGTCAAGGAAGGGTCATTGTCGATCTCCTTGAGCTGCTCGCGCTTGAAGGCCTCGTAGTCGAACTGGCCCGAGCCAGACACATCGGGCGCGGGCGAAGTGGCGGCCAATCCTTCCGACATCGCCTCCTGGAACGACTTCTCGCTCTTGGGATCGAGGAGGTAGACCTTCGCGCCGTCCCGCTCGTTCATGACGAAGTGGACGCCTTCGCCTTCCTCGGCGGACTTTTGCTCGGCGAGCGCTCGCAGCTTGGCGGCCAAGGCAGCCGGGTTGGCGCCGTTCGCGTCGTCGAACATCAGCACGATGTCGACCGACTTGGTCGGGTTGTCGGTGGCAGGATAGACGGCCGCGACCAGATTGCCGTTGAAGGCGGGAACCACGTCCTTCTCAACGCTGAGGCCCGTCTCCTTTTCAAACTCGGCGATGCCCTCTTCGAAGGCCTTGGCCGCTTCCTGCTCGCTGACCATCGCATCCTTGAAGAACTGCCAATACTTCCCGGCTTCGGAGTAGGCCATGACGCCGTAGGCTCCGTCAGGGAGCTTCTTTAGCACGTCCTCGCTAACCGGCTTGATGCCGGCGAGCGTCTTGAGGATCGGCATGCGGTCGGAGTCGTAGGGGCAGCGATAGCTCATCTCCAAGCCCTTGTCGCCGACCGCGAGGCCGAAGCTAAGCCACTTGGCGCTGGAGTACATGCCAAGCGCCCCGTCGCTCATCTTGTCCAGCTTCTGGATGATCTTCGGCGACATGAACAGCATGAAGTTCGAGTCCTCGGCAAGCGATGAGCGGGCAGCCCGATACTCGGCTTGGCTGGCAAGGCTCTGGCTGGAGCCATCCTTGACCGCCTTGATCCGGGCGAAGTGCTCCGGCTTCGGCGCGATCGCCAGGTAGTCGTCGATGACAGCGGCCGAGGCATTGCCGTCCGCGAACTGGTAGGCCTCGACGCCGAAGGAATCGGCCTTCTTCCCGTGCTTGGCCAAACTCTGCTGCACCGCCCCGGCGTTCGAGGTTGCCATCAGGACCACCACCTCGGGCTCTTGGCCCATGTCGCCCTCGGGCATCCAGAAAGCCATCGCGTAGCTATGGGATACGTGTGGTCGAATCTCGGCGGCGACGGGGGCGCCGTCGAGCATTTCGTCCAGGGTCTTGTCGAGCTTGTCGAGCAAGCCCTCTTCCTTGAGGGCTTGGCCAATGCGGGTGAAAGTCGCCAGTTGGCGTTGCGACGGGTTGGTGTCGATCGTGATCACCATGTCGACGTCGCTTGGAATGAGGCTCACGGCCGCCTCTCCGGGCCTGCTGAACAGATACTTGTAGGCGGCGAAGCCGGCTACTCCCAACAACGAAACGGCGGCCAAGACCGCCAAGATGCTCTTGCCGAGCTTCGACCTGCTGCGTTGGATCGCCATAGCTGATTCCCCCTGTCCTGACACAGAACTTGATCTTCGGTTTCTTGATTGCGCTTCCCGCTGGTAATGATACGGCCTTGCAGGTGCCTCTGCCAACGGGATTGTGCGGTTTGGCCCATCGCGCGCGCTGAGCGAGCAGCGCATGGCGAGACCGCCGCCGGCAAAGTGCGCCGGCAACGACTTCCATGCAACTCAGCTCATCGTGTGGGAGGCGTACAGTGGTATGGAAGATCCATGCCCATTCTCGCGCTCCTTCTGATCGCCTTGAGTCAGACCGTTCCTCAGCGGATCGTCGCCGCCGCTCGCGACCAAGTTACTTGGGGTACGACTTATGATCCGGCGTACGTGCGTCTCGCCTACCCGGGCGGCGATGTGCCACGCACGAAAGGGGTTTGCACGGATGTCGTGATCCGTGCGCTCCGAGCCGTCGGCCACGACCTCCAGGTTTTGATCCACGAGGACAAGAAGCGACGCCCTGCCGCTTATCCGCGCACCCCGCTCGACCGCAACATCGACCACCGGCGGGTGCCCAGCCAGATGGCCTTCTTTCGCAAGCATGGACGGGCCCTGTCGCTGGACTCGGACTGGCTTCCGGGCGACATCGTCTGCTGGAGGCTGCCCAGCGGCCGAGATCATATCGGAATCGTCATGGACCGTCGCGGTACGACCGGAGACTGGACGGTCGTCCACAATCTGTCCCGGCCGGCGGAAGATGACTGCCTCAAGAGCTGGACCATCACCGGGCACTTCCGGTATCCCCGGTAGCGTTCGACGCATGACGAGTAACCTTCTCGTATGCATCGCTACGTCGCCAGTGTCGGCATGGAGGTTCATGCGGAGCTGGCGACGCGCTCCAAGATGTTCTGCCGCTGCCCGGTTGCCTTCGGGGGCGAGCCCAACACGCGGGTGTGCCCCGTGTGTCTTGGGCTGCCCGGGGCGCTGCCCATTCCCAACAGGGCCGCGATCGAGATGGTGCAAAGGACTGCGCTCGCATTGAACTGTCAGATCGCGATGCGCTCGATCTTTCACCGCAAAAACTACTTTTATCCAGACCTGCCGAAGGGCTACCAGATCAGCCAGTACGGCGAGACCAACCCGATCGGCTATCGGGGCTGGCTCGACCTCCCGACCGGCAAACGTGTCCGCATTCGACGGGTGCACCTGGAGGAGGACACCGGCAAACTCATCCACTTGCCCGGCGGCGGGAGCGGCGTCGACTATAACCGCGCCGGCGTGCCTCTGATGGAGGTCGTCACGGACTTTCCGCCCGATATCCAGTCGGCGGACGAGGCCAAGGAGTACCTGGTGCAGTTGCGCCAGATCCTGCTCTACCTGGGCGTGTGCGACGGCAAGATGGAGGAGGGGAGCCTGCGGTGCGAGCCGAACATTTCGGTCAGGCAAGAAGGAAGCGAGGTCTATGGCACCAAGACGGAGCTCAAAAATCTCAACAGCTTTCGGAGCGTGCAGTTGGGCGTCCAATTCGAGATCCGCCGGCAGATCACGATCCTGGAAGGAGGGAACCGCGTCGCGCAGGAGACGCGCGGCTGGAACGAGGCGAGCGAGGAAAGCTACCTGATGCGGGTGAAGGAGGAGGAGAACGACTACCGATACTTCCCGGACCCCGACCTTTCCGAGATGCGCTTTACGGAGTCTGAGGTCGAAGCCGCACGGGCGACGCTGCCCGAGCTGCCGGCGGCAAAGGCGCGTCGGTACCGAGAAGACCTTGGCCTGAGCGACTACGACGTCGGGGTTCTGATCTCCGATCCGGCCAAGGTGTCCTACTTCGAGCAGGCGATGGCGTTGGGCGGGGACGCCAAGGCCGTCTGTAACTGGCTTAATGGCGAGCTGGCGATGCGGCTCAATGAGGCTGGGCTCTCGCCTCTGGACTCGAAGGTGACCCCGGCTCATCTGGTGGAGCTCACCGGCTTGATCGCGAGCGGCGAGATCAGCGGCAAGATCGCCAAGGAGATCTTTCCGGAGATGTTCGCGAGCGGTCGAACGCCTTCGGAGATCGCGCGGGAGCGTGGGCTCAGCCAGATCAGCGACGAAGGTGCTATCGTGTCGGTTGTGAGGGAAGTCCTGGGGCAGAACCCCCATCTCGTCGAGAGGTACCGCAGTGGCCACACGAACGTGATCGGCTTTTTGATCGGCCAGGTTATGAAGGAGAGTGGCGGCCGGGCCAACCCTGGGCTCGTCAAAGAACTGATGACGAAGGAGCTGGAGTAGGCGTGACGACGTTCTTGGCGGGGCTTCTCTTCGCAAGCACCCTGGCTGCCCAGGCGCCCGATCCTGCGCGGATGCAGGTCATCTGGGAGGCGTTCGACGACCGGATGAACACCCAGACCGACATCTGGTTCGACGACGGGGAGTTTCCTCGAGTCATTCAGGCGGTGCGCGTGATGTACGCGCTGTATCCCAACGACTACGAGATTGCCACCAACCTGGGGTGGATGCTCGAAAACATCGAGCTGGACGAGGCGGCGATCGAGATCTACCGCGACTACGCCCGGAACAACCCGAAAGATCCGGACGCGACGTATCCGGAGGCTCAGTACTACTACCGCGAGAAGCAGTACGAGAAGGTGCCGGACCTGCTCGAACCGGCCATCAAGATGGACCCGAAGCCGCACCCGAACGCTTTCCGCACGCTCGCGCACTCCTATGAGCGTCTGGGCAAGCTCGAGGACAGCCGCCGAGTGTGGCAGGCGATGATCAAGCTTCACCCGGACGACGAGCCGGCCAAGAACAACCTGCGCCGCGTCGAGGGAAAGATCAAAGCCGGGGGCGGAGGCTAGAAGAGCATCTCGGCCAGCAGGTAGTTGGCGATGTAGACCAGGATCATCGAAATGACGACCGTGTTGGTCGTCGAGCGCCCGACACCGACCGCGCCATCGCGGGTCCTCATCCCTTGCTGGCAAGCGACCAGGGCGATGATGAGGCCGAAGGTCGGCGTCTTGAGCATGCCTCCGACGAAGTCCCAGGGCTCCGCATACTGCTGGATCGAGCGAAAGAACGTGCCGGTAGGCACCCCGTTGATCGCGGACACCAACCAGCCGCCGAACACGGCCGAGTACAGCCCCACGAGGCTGAGCACGGGCAGCATCAGGACGGCGGCGACCGCGCGTGGAATGACGAGGTAGTTCGTCGGGTGCACGGAGAGCATCCGTAGGG